>NZ_LBJZ01000007.1:1015-21706 GCF_028128935.1 Bradyrhizobium sp. CCBAU 11361 | reverse complement strand
TTGCTCCACCCGCGCCACTTGGCGTACAAAACCCCGAGACTCTAACCGCCACCGGATGAAAACTCAGTGGCAGGTCAAGATCCACAGGCTGACGGGGGTCGATCGCAAGACGATCCGGCGTTACCGGGCGCTGCGGGCTGATGCGGAGGCAAATTCCCCCGGGGAAGTGACCACCGGCCCGGTGAGCGTGGACGGCCAAATTCCTCCACCCCGACCACCGGCTTCTGGGGCATCGGGAGCGACAGCCGCCAGCAGCCTGGCCCGTTCGGCTTGCGAACCGCATCGGACGGGATCGAAGAACAGGTCCGCCTGAAGCGGAATGCGCAGGCGATTTACCAGGACCTGGTCGATCAATTTGGCTTTCCGTCCAGCTACCAGAGTGTCAAGCGGTTTGTGCGCACGTTGCGACACAGCGATCCCGAGCAGTTTGATCGACTTGAGTTCCTCCCCGGCGAGGAGGCCCAGGTCGACTATGGCGAGGGCGCTCTGACGATTGATCCCAGGAGCGGCCGGTACCGCCGTCCCCGCCTGTTCGTGATGACGCTGCGCTACTCGCGGCGCAGCTTCCGGCGGGTGGTCTGGAAGTCCAGCCAACAAGTCTGGGCGCAGCTCCACGAAGAGGCGTTCCGGTATTTTGGCGGGGTCCCCAGCTATGTCGTGCTCGACAACCTGAAGGAAGGCGTCCTCAAGCCGGATTTGTACGAGCCCGAGCTCAACCCGATTTACAGCGCGATGCTGGCTCATTACGCCGTGGTCGCCGATCCCGCGCGGGTAGCCGATCCCAATCGGAAAGGATGCGTCGAGAGTGCGATTCAACATACCCAGGGCACCGCGCTGGCCGGACGGCGCTTCGAGACACTGGAAGCCCAGAACGAGTTCTTGAGGCACTGGGAGGAGAATTGGGCCTCCAAGCGCATCCACGGCAGCACGCGTCGTCAGGTCGAGGCGATGTTCCAGGAGGAGAAGCCACACCTGCGGCCGTTGCCAGTGGCTGCCTTCCGCATCTTCACCGAGGTCGTTCGGACCGTCTGCGACGATACCACCGTGCGTGTTGATAGCAGCTATTACGCCGCGCGGCCTGCACCCATCGGCAGTCAGGTCGTGGTGCGGATCTACGCCTCCACGATCGAGATCCGTGATCGCCACACCCATGCGCTGCTGCGTGTTCATTCCCGGATGACGCACCCCGGTTCTGTCGTCCTGCCGACCAGCGAACGGCCGTTCAATCCGTCGCGGCAAACCGCCGTGCTGCTGGCGAGCGCCGAGCGCATCGGGCCGCAGACCAGGGCGCTATGCCAGCAAGTGTTCGACACCGAGGGGCGCCCCGGACAGCGCGCGATGTGGGGCATTGTCGGGCTGAGCCGGAAGTATCCGGCACGGCTGGTCGAGCAGGCCTGCACGCACGCCGTCGAGAACCGCATCTACCGTTACAAGCACGTGCGTGCGACCGTCGAGCGGTTGTTCGAACAGGCGATCGCGCAGGTTGGAACGACGCCACAGCCGGCATCGCCGCTCACCCAGGATCATCCGCTGATCCGCGCTCCAGCCGAATACGGCGATCTCTTCAGCCGTGCCGTGCGGCACGATGCCGGCGCCAATGGCCGGCAGGCCGAGGCTCACGACGACCGCGCCCCTGCAACCCGCGCTCGTGGCGCCTGCGCAACCCCGGCCAGCTCCGGCGCCACGAGCGCTCCCGCGGCTTCCCACCTCAAACTGGAGACCAAACCACATGATGACCATGCCGGAAATTGAACGTTGCCTGCGACAGCTGCGCCTGTCAGGCGTCCGAGACACGCTGCAGACCCGCGTGCTGCAGGCGCAGGGCGCCAACCAGCCCTTCCTCGAGACCTTCTCCCTGATCCTGCAGGACGAACTGGACCGTCGTCAGTCCCGCCTTATCGAGCGACGATACCAGCAATCCGGGCTCGACGAAAAGCTCACGCTCGCCGAGTTCGACTGGTCCTTCAATCCCAAATTGCCGCGCCAAACCTGCTTCCAGCTCCACACCCTGGCGTTCATTGCCGCCGGCGAGAACGCGCTGCTTGTCGGCAAACCTGGCACCGGGAAGTCCCACATCGCCAAGGCGATTGCCTATCAGGCGATCCTGCAAAGCCACAAGGTCCAGTATCTTGAGACCGATGACTTCTTCCACCGCTACGCCATGAACTCCCCGGCACAACGCGACGTCCGGCTGCGAGCCATCATCGACTGCGATCTCCTCGTGCTGGACGATCTGTTCCTCGCACGCGCCATCCCTGACGACGCCGGCGCATTGCTGCAGACCCTGATCCATCAACGCTACAAACTCAACCGCAGCGTCATCGTCACCTCCAATCGCGTCGTGCAGGATTGGGGGACATACCTGGGGGACAACACCATGAGCACGACGATCCTCGATCGCCTGATGCATCATTGCCATCTGCTTGAGTTCGACGGACGCAGCTATCGGCTCAAAGAGGCCGCTGAAGCCCTTGCCCGGGAAACAATGTCAAACTAACAATCATCATGTCCTGCCTCGCGGGTGGAGGAATTTGACTGACCACACCCGGAGGAATTTGAAGTGACCCGCGGGGCATCAAGGTTGTCGGGCGACGTGGAAAATTGCCCCCGCATATTGCCTCAGATGACAATGTTACCGAAGCGGCCCCAGCTGTCGCGCGAATTGGACCCCGCGGGTCCGAGCAAGCCGCTCGCGAAGCGCGCCCTCCAGAGCGCCGTAGCGAGGGAGCGGCTTGCACGTGGGATTTAGACAGCGAGGGAAGCTTGGATCGATAGTATGGTTTCGGTGCTGCTGATGAGCTGTCGAGCGACCTTTGATCGCCAATTCTTCACCAACCGCTGCACCGTACGCCGCTGATGGCCACTGAACTGACCCGGCGCATGCGCTGCCAGCCGGGAGAGGAGATCGACGGCGGACAAGTGCGGAGCCGCGGCGAGCCATTCCTCGATCATGGGAATGTATGGGTCGAGCATCGATGGCCGACGTGGCGCAGGTTTGCGCCGCACATAGCGGCGCCGATGAATGCCGCGCTGCTCACCCTTCTTCCAACCGTCGCCGAGCTCTCGGGCAAAGGCGGTCAAGTCGCTTTGCACCGGCGCGACGGACATGGCTGGCTTTCCGGCCCGCTGATCAACACGCTTACCCAGCTCATTCTGAGCGTCCCGCATCTGCGCCAGCAATGCCACCGGATCAAGCGTGCGGTCAATCTCCCGCAGCCGACCTTTGATTGCCTCATTGAGCCTCGGATGGACCAATGCTCTTTCGTACGGCGTAGCGGGAGGAAGATAGCGCTTGATCACCTTGGCACCTTCGCGGTGCTTCTCCTTCAGCTTAAACGAGGGCTGGAAGAAATTGATGTGCAGCCGTGCCGCCGCAAACAGGCGAGCTAATGAGCGAGCGGCATCAATGCCTTCAAACCGCCCGTAGCCCACCAGGCGGCGAACGATAGCTCCGTTCTTTTGTTCAACGAATGCTTGATCGTTCTTCTTGTAGGCCCTGGAACGAATGACTTCGACATCGTGAGAACGGCACCACGACACGACCGTGTCGTTCATGAAGGCGCTGTCGTTGTCAAAATCGAGCCCCCGAACGGGCCAGGGAAATAGGTTCTGCGCGCACTCGAGAGCTTCGACCACAAGAGCTGCTTCACGCACGACGAGCGGAAAGCATTCGGTCCACCCCGTTGCGATATCCACCATTGTTAGCGTCTGAATGAACGCGCCGGATACGGACATGCCGCCGTGCGCAACCAGATCCGCTTCGCAGTATCCCGGCGGAGGTGATCCCCAGTCATTGAATGTACGCACCGGGACTTGCCGCCGTACGGCACTGGAAAAGCCCGCGCGCCGTCGGCGTCCTCCGGCTGCTGCGATCTTTACGTCGCTCAGCAGGCGATCGATCGTCGCCGCGCTCACCTTCAAAACCTTCGACCTCTCATCGGCAGAAAGCTTCAATCTGCCGTGCCGTTCAAGAGCCGGAAGCAAAAACGGGATCATCGCGACGAGCCGCTTACTGCAGAGCCGGTCAGAGGCGTCCCATAGCACAATCAGTGCAACGCGAATGGAAGCTCCGTAGGTCCGGCTCCGTCGCCGCGGCACGGCCGATCCCGATGCCCCCTCCACCGACAGTGCTCGGATCGCGTGCTTGCGATGCCATCCCGTGACGGCACACAGCTCGTCCAGGATCCGTGCCTTCTCGAGCCGTCCGCTCGCCCGATAACGCTCCACCAGCGCTGATGTGATCTCGCGCTTTGCGCGCATGCTGATCTTCCCTGCCATACCCGCCACCGAACTGATTCGGCAGCTCCGCCCCAGACACGACAGGGAAGTTGTCCGGTAACATTTTTACTGAGGCAATGCGGGGTCAAATCCGGACGTCGCTTGACAAAGGTGACACGCTCGCGCGTCAGCGATGACCGTTGCCTGTCTTGAGGCCCGTTGCGGTTAAGGAGACCGGCGATCAGCACCGGTTGGCGCACAGCTTGATGATGTTAGCGGGTGCTGTTACGCCGCCCCCCCCGCGCCGGCGCTTGGGCAGGCGTATCTCGCTGTGAACGCCGCCGATCCAGTGGACGACGAGGACGATCTTGGAGGCCGCAGCACCGATATTGGCGACGAGCTCATGGATGAGGGGGCGCACAATGCGCTTCTTGAGGCGGGCATCCGTCGTCGGCGCATCCCAGACCGCTCTGAGGTTCGTGGCCAGAACGCCGAGCGAAGCTGGATCAGCAATGGGGCGGGCGTCGCCCGCATCATGCGTGTGGATTTTGCCCTCGACCTCCGCCGCGTGAGCTAGCGCCATGTTCCAGCGCGCCTCAAGCTCGCCCGCCACTCGGCGCCCCGTGCTTCCGCCGGCAGCTCCGACCATGCCGGCGCGCCGATGGCGCTGTTCAGCAGGCCGCTCCCGAACAGATTCATCTGCTGCTGCAATCGCGGTTCTTTGATTGTGTCGATATCCGCTCCCTTGCATTGCGGTCTGGCGTGAGATGAGTCGCTCCCCGATTCTGGTCGTGAGAGCCTTTCGATGCGCCAGAAACCAGGACAGCTGATGGCATGCGATCTTTCAACGCCAGATCGAGGAGCGCAGAAAGCGCGGTAAGTGCATCGAAGCTCACAAGGATGAGCTGTCAAAGGCTCGTCAGGGCATGCCGTCCACCCGAACATACATGCTGGAACTTCCAGCCAACGATCCGCTTGCGCCCCGTCCAGGTCGCAGCGAAAAACGACATCGGCGGCCTTATCGACGGTGTCGTGAAGGCAAACTCGGCGCCAAGGATCATGCCAATAAAGAGCCTCGCGAAAAGCGATCTGTGGGCGTTCTTAAACGTTGTAAAGGGTCGGCGCCCGCATTCGAGCGACGTCGGATCAAGCTTACTTCAACCCGCTGTCGTTCCGCGCGGTAGCTTACCTTTCGCAGGCGCTCCACTTATCGACGCGGAATTGCTGTTCAGACAACCGGGACCACCTCACAGCTCGTGCTTCATGTCGACGATCTGGTGCAGCCGTGCCCGGGCCAGACCATTGGATTCCGTCGTCTTATGCTTCTTCGGCCTCATCGTCTCCTTCCGACGCAACACAGAATCATGGTCCGCAGCGAAAGGAACCCATAAAACGAAATGGCGAGGTTTGGGCTTCTCAAGCTCCCAATCCCTGCAATCTCAAATGCCTCCGCTTCCAATAAACTGACTCCCACTCAATTGCTTAGAGGCTTGTTCACGGACGACTCTGAAAATCTGATCTGAAACGCAAAAGCGCCTCCGGGGGGCATCCCGGAGGCTTTGCGGAGGTCAAACTTAGGCCTCGAATTCTTTTGTCGTTTTCGCTCGTTACGAGAGACTCACCAGTTGCGCTGAGCGTGCAGCAGCATCGTCAGGCTATTTTGGTTCTTTAGTTCATAAAAGCCGGCTGGCTTAGCAATAGCCGCCTGAGCGGGCATTGTCACAGTGCTTCCGCTCGCGTACTTCTGATCAAGCATCGTGTAATTGACCTCGGCTAGGAAGGTCAGCCCCTTGACTGGGGTCCAGGAGGTGTACGTACCGACCGTCGCATAGTTGAAGTCGGGATTGCAGCCAGCAAGCCCGCTCGACAATGCGAGACCAGCGACGAACGCGCCACAAATGTAAGCCTTGGCCGTATCATTATGACGGACAGCAACCAACCCGCCGTAGAGTGCGGTAGCCCAGCGGGGATCCCAGTTGTGGGTATAGCCGCCATTGAAGCCGTAGGTCGTGGTCAACTCCTGGCCAGCGCCCGCAACGAAAACCGAATCAGAAAGACCGGCAAGTCCAATGCTCTGGTAAGCACCCGCCACACTCGTACCGCCGTAGTTCGCGAAGGTCGTGTTCATAAAACTATTAACGCTGTAGCGGCTTGCTCCCTTCGTGTACACGCCAGCCATGTTGATCGTGTCCCCTGGCCCGGTCGGGATATTCTTGATCGACAGCGCCAACTGCCCAGCCCACCCCCATTTGTCGGCGGGATGGCCAGTTACCTCGGTCGCGCCATAATAGGCAGCATGGTTGTCGTGTGCAGCGACCGACGCTTGGAAGAGCCCCCACGCCTGATCAACGCGAACCATCGCGACGAGGTCTGGCGCGCGTGAACCACCGAAATCGCTCGCACCATAGTTACCCGTTGAGAGACCGGCGGCCGTCGCGCCACTCACGTTCCAGATGTTAGCTTGATAACTTTGAACCTGATCTTGAGCTGACAAGGACGCCGTGATGCCCTGCCCAAAATCAGCAGTATAACTAACCTGGTTCACGCGCTCCCAGCCGCCGCTGCCCTGCAGTTCGTACCAGTTACCCGGGTAGTCTGCCCAAGGGGCGCTGAACTGTGATTGGGCCCTACCAAATGTGAATCCAGCAAATTGGATGAACGCGTCATAAACGCCCAGCGTCGGGCCCGTCGTGCTATTAACAGTCCCCCCCCCCGGGAGGCCGGTAGTACCACCACTTGTCCAAGAAAACACCAATTGGGCGTAGGTGCGGACCAACCCGTACTCGGTCGCCGTGCGCGTGTCAATATTCAGGGATTGGCGCGCACGCGAAGTATAGTAATTGCTAAGGCGGTTATGCGCCCCACCCAAGCCGCTGTCCGCGGGGACAGCGAGAGAGTTCGTGGCTATGCCGAGCCAGGCACGCGTATAGCCACTTAGCCTGATGCAAGTGTCAGTGCCCGGGATGTAGTAGAATCCGGCACCATAGAGCGAGCAGATCTTCACGTACTCGACAGCTTTCGCCTTCACCGAAAGATCGGCCGCCTGCGCTCCGGCAGTCGCGAACATTGCAACAGAGCAAACAATAAGAGTTTTGGTAGGTTTCATGGATGTCCCCCTTGGAGCGGATTCTCCCCTCCGCTCCACACATATTAGGAGTCTCTAAACGCCGATATTCAGCTATAGACGTCCTGTAGCGCCGAAATGCTGCATCAGATTGCGCAACTCAGGCGGTTCTAGGATTGAATCGGACCGTCCACCTCGGGTCTAGCGCACACCGTGACGAGTCGGGACGAGCTGCTGCCGGTTTGATGGACACCGAGATTAGGTGTTTCATGAAGCCGGAGGTGGGCGATGAAGAGACGTAAGTTCAGTCGCGAGTTCAAGGTCGGGGCGGTCAAGCTGGTCAGGGAGCGTGGGGTATCGGTGGCGCAAGCCGGCCGCGACCGGGATGTTCATGAGAATGTTCTGCGCAAATGGGTGAAAGAGTTCGGCTCCTGATCCGGTGCAAGCCTTTCCCGGCCACGGGCAGATGAAGCCGGAGCAGCAGGACATCGAGCGGTTGCGCCGTGAGGTCGCCAAGTTGAAGGCCGAACGGGATATCTAAAAAAGGTCGCAGCCTTCTTCGCGAAGGAAGCGACATGAAGTTCGTCTTCATTGCGAAGCACCGGGCGATCTGGCCGGTGGCATGGCTATGCGATGTGCCGATTCCGAGGTCATCGCGCGCACCGTACCGAGTTGATGGCGCGCGGGGTTCCGAAATGATCGCGCGCAGCGTTCCGAGCATTCTCCGCGCATCATTCCGACTTGATCGCGCGCAGTTTCGGATGGTGTGAGGCCTGATCGTTGGCCATTTCTCCGGCTGGAAGCAGCTTGGAGAATTGGATGCCGACGAGGAGGGTTATCATGCGCCAGGTGCGCGAGATTGTGAGATTGAGCCTTGAGGCTGGGCTCTCGACGCGCGTGGTTGGCGAGCGTATCGGCGTCGGACCGACAACGGTCCGTGACACGCTGAAGCGGTTTGCGCGCGCCGGTCTGGCGTGGCCCGTCCCGGAAGCGATCAGCAACACCGAGCTGGAGCAACTGCTGTACGGGGTGCCTGGCGTGAAGCCGGGGCGCCGCAAGGTGGCCGAGCCTGACTGGTCCGTTATTGCCCGCGAGCTCAAGCACAAGCACGTGACCTTGCAGGTGCTGTGGGACGAGTACATTGCAGAGCATCCGGACGGGTACCGGTACAGCCGTTTCTGTGACTTGTTCCGCAATTGGGAAGGCCGGCTGCCGCTGGTGATGCGCCAGCACCACGGCGGGGGCGAGAAATTGTTTGTCGACTATGCCGGCGACGGTGCCGGTGGTTGACCGTAAGACCGGCGAGGTGCGTGACGCGCACATCTTCGTGGCGGTCATGGGCGCGTCCAGCTTGTCGTTCGCGCTGGCCACGTGGACCGAGCAGCTCGGCGACTGGATCGCGGGACATAACGCGGCCTTCAGCTTTTTTGGCGGCGCCACGCAACTGCTGGTGCCCGACAACGCCAAGGTGGCGGTGATCAAGGCCTGCCTCTATGACCCCATGGTCAACCGCAGCTACAGCGATATGGCGCAGCATTACGGCACGGCGATTGTGCCGGCACGGCCGCGTCGTCCGAGAGATAAGGCGATTGCTTCATATTGCACCTCATCCTGACAGTTGCGCGGTGATAGATGTTGTTTGTGGTTTGCGGGAGCGGCGGCCGCCGCGGCCTTTAAGGATAGTCGTATTTGATGGGATCTCCCACAGTCCACGGTTAAGGCTGTCAGCGTAGCACTGTTTGATGAGCCCCTGACGGCCCCACTCCTGCACGGTGGTCTTGGCAATGCCAAACCTCGCTGCGACCTCGCGCGTCGTGAGCATACCACAGTGGCGCAGTCGATCGTATCGACTCGCCAGTTTGTAGGCACCTCGAATGAAGGCGATCTTCTTCAGATTGAACGGCTTTGCCTCCCATGTGCGCCATCCGTTCTGATTGAGAATCTCAGCGATCTCACGATCGCAGTAATGGTCAAGGAGACGATCGACCTCGGCGACGAGCTCGGGTTTGAACTTGCGGATCTGTGCGATAGGCAACGGCCGTTCGAGCACCAAGGAGCGCGTCGCGCCGCCCGACAGGCGCACGTGAACAGTGATCTTCTCCGCTTTGATCAGGGTTACGTCGTCAATGAGTAGACGCACAATACGCTTGCGCTCGCGGACGTCGACACGCGGGTCGTGCCAGATTCGTGGCAGTTGCTCGGCAAGATCGAGAATGCGCCGTCGGGTCTGGGCGTTCAGTGCTGCGGCTTGCTGTTTGCTGCGGCGCTCGTAGTCTTCGGCCGCATCGGCATGAATGCGCAGCTTCTCGTTCCATTCCGCCTCGAGCGCATCGGCGACAAGGCGGTTGTCGGGATCGACCTTCATGTAGCGCCGACGCGCGATCTCAGCTTCATACCGCATCCGCTCGACATGCTGGCGACGCGCTGCGTCAGTCTGCGCGGCGCGCGCCTCGAGCTCGCGCTGAACCTCCAAAGTGACCGCCAGGCTCATCGGTGTCATCAGCTCGATCATCAGGTCGGCGATCGCAGCATCGACGAGCTTCCCGGGAACCGTTTGGCATGTCCATCCCGCGCGCCGCACCGCATTAGCTTGACAGACATAGGTCGGCACTATGCGGCTGTGCTCTTGGCTGTAGCGCACACCCATGCGTTCGCCACAGAGGCCACAGACCACGCGACCTTGCAGCAACGCCGGTCCTTCGCGTGCCGGCCCCGAGCGCCGTTCGCCGCCGAAGGCGCGGGCATTGTCGGCGAGCCGCCGCTGATTGGCTTCGAACCGTTCCCAGTCGATGTAGCCTTGGTACATGCCCGGCATGACGAACTGCCAGTCCGCCTTAGCAACCCTGACGACACTGCTGCCGCCGTCGGGTCTGTACCGTGTGCGCGTGCGACCATAGACGAAGGCGCCGGCGTAGCGTGGATTGTGGAGCACCTGCAGGATCCGTGCATGATTCGGCGGCGCCCACAGGAGGTCTCCCTTGTTTGGACCTGCGCGCAATCGACGTGGGAACAACAGACCCTGCTCTCGGAAGAAGCGGACGGTCTGCACGGCACTTTCGATCCGCTCAAAGGTGTCGAACACGAGACGGATGGCATTCTGCACTTGGGCGTCAGGATCGAGGCCGAGGGTCCGATCATTCCGGTAAACCAAGCCGACTGGAGGGCACATCTCGAGCTCGCCACGTCGCGCCTTGTTGAGTTGGCCACCGCGCATGCGTGCTTTGAGGATGTGCAGCTCGGCTTCGCTCATCGTGCCCTTAAGGCCGAGCAGGAGGCGATCATTGAAGTTTGCTGGATCGTAGATTCCGTCCTCGTCGAGGATCAACGTCATCGTCAACGCGCACAACTCGATGAGGCGATGCCAGTCAGCCGAGTTGCGTGCAAGCCGCGAGACCTCCAGACCCATGACAATGCCGGCCTTGCCCAGCGCCACCTCGCTCACGAGTTGCTGGAAGCCCTCGCGTGCTGTCGTACTTGACCCTGATTTGCCGAGATCGCAATCGATGACGTGGATGCGTTCAATCGGCCAGCCCGAGGCGATAGCCCGAGCGCGCAACGCATATTGGCGCTGCGTGCTTTCGCCGTGCTCGGCGACTTGGCGGAGGGTCGATTGGCGGACATAGAGGTAGGCGGCGCGCTTGAGATGCTCGGTAGTAACCTTGAGCTCAGCCATGGGCGGGCTCCATTGCAATGGCGATAATGATGCCGGCGATGAGGCGCGTGAGGTCGCCCGCTGCAGGCAATGAATCGATCTTGATCGCTGGCGTGGTCGGATGATCGCAGTACGCCATCTCGGCGTGGCGGCGCTGCCCGAGCGCTCTGATCCATGCAGCCAGCCCTTGGCGGCGAAGAATGCCGAGGCCGAAGCAGGCGGCGAGCTCGCCTCGCAATACCGCGGCGCGTAGCTCCTCGTAACGGTCCGTGGCGTCCGCCGGCGGAACGATCAGGTTGAAGTAAGTCGTTTTTTTTTGCGCGCCAGCGCCCGCTCCAGGCTGCGCCTGTGCACCGTGACGCCAAAGCGTGTCTCGATCGCATCGAGACATTGCGGTGTCGTCAGCTCGGGGCTTGCAGCCTTGAGGTCGGCTACGAACGCAATGACCTCGGCGGAGATCTTGTGGCCCCCCTTGGGGCCTCGCCGGTTCGGCAGCAAGCCGGCGACTCCTGCGCTCTGCAGCGCACTCTGGGCCTTGTAGAAGGTTGGGCGGGTGACGCCGAACGTCGCGGCGGCTTCGCTGATGGCAACGCCGTCGACTTGATGGCGCCGCACCATCTCGTAACGGACCTGGACCAAGTCCTTGGCATCGAAGAATGGATTGCCGACGAACAGCAGGTCGCGGACAGCTTCGGGGGCGGGATTGAGGACGCCGTCCTGCGCCAGCGCCGCGCTCTTCGTATCCTGTTTTTTGGCCTTCCTCATGCGTGGCCTCGAATCGTCGTAAATATAAATATGCCCATATATCTTGATGATCAAGCCCAAAGTCAGCACTATATGCTGATACTAGGCTGACAAACTTGTAAAAATCCCTCGTTTGGCTGCTGTGGTGCGGCGTCATTCCTTTTACATACGCGGCGCAATTCTCTTTACGCATCGTCGGACCTCAATCCCTCGGCAAGCCTATCCAGCGCGTCACACAGGGCTAGCAGATCAATGGTCCTAAAGGCTGCTCGACCCGCGGCAATCAGCCGAAACTCATCCCCGGGATCGATGTCGGTCCAGGCGCTCGCAATCGTGCAAAGTCGTCCATTCTGCCCTTCATAGATCACCCGGTCTTCGCCCCAATGTCGCCGCCGGCAGATCAGATCGAACATGCGACCGCATAGCGGATGGAAGGGATGAGTGATCCGTACCTTTTGGCGGGTCGTACCTACACGGCCTGCAGTCGACGACTTTCTCCAAGGCGAAGGCCGAGGCCTGCGTCGGAATCGTCGAGCGCTGGCTGCTGGGGCGGCTGCGCAACCGAACTTTTTACAGCCTGGCCGAGCTCAACGGTGCGATCGCCGAGTGGCTGGCCAAGCTCAATGACGGACGGGTGCTGCGTCAGTATGGCCGCACACGGCGCCAGCTGTTCGAGGAAATTGATGCGCCGAATCTTAAGCCGCTTCCTGGCGAGCCGTGGGTCCATGCCGAATGGCGCCGATGCCGGGTCGGGCTCGACTATCACGTCGAGATCGAACGACACTACTACTCGGTGCCTTATCGCTTCGCCCGTCGGGAAGTCGAAGCGCGGATCTGCACGCGAACCGTTGAAATATCTTCCTGGGGGGCGAGCGTATCGCCGCGCACATGCGCGGCAGCGGCAACGGGCGGCACACGACGATCAGCGCCCACATGCCCTCCAGCCACCGGCGCTATGGCGAGTGGACGCCGGCAAAGATCCGCAGCGAGGCAAGCCGGATCGGCCCGATGCTGCGCCTGCTGATCGACCGGATCATCGAGGATCGGCCGCATCCCGAACAGGGCTATCGTTCGTGCCTGGGGATCATCCGGCTTGAGAAGCGCTTTGGCGCCGAGCGCCTCGAGGCGGCCGCGCTGCGTGCGATTGAGATCCAGGCTCGCAACTACCCAAGCGTCAAATCGATCCTCGAGAAGGGGCTCGATCGCGTTGCAACGCCTGCGTCCCCCGAGCGCGAGCCGATCATACACACCAACATCAGAGGCTCGGACTATTACCACTAAAAAGGGAAAAAAATGCTGACACACCCCACACTCCACTTGCTTACCCGGCTCGGCCTGACCGGCATGGCCGATGCCTTCACGAGCCTTGCAGACAACGAGGAGGCCCAGGGTCTCGCTCACGGCGAATGGCTGGCGTTGCTGCTGGACCATGAAGCGACTTGGCGTAACAACCGGCGCCTGGCGCTTCGTCTTCGTAAGGCAAAGCTGCGTCATCATGCCGTGCCCGAGGATGTCGACTACCGCGCTCCCCGGGGGCTCGATCGCCGCTTGTTCGACATGCTGCTCAAGGAAGACTGGATCAAGAACCATGAGAATTGCGCCATTGTCGGGCCGACCGGCGTCGGGAAAAGTTGGCTTGGCTGTGCGCTTGGTCACAAGGCCTGCCGGGACAACCACTCTGTACTTTACACCCGGCTGCCGCGGTTGTTCGAAGAACTGGACCTTGCCCGGGGCGACGGCCGACTCACTTCGCGGATAAAGAGCATCGCCACCGTCGAGCTCCTGATTTTGGACGATTGGGGCCTCCAGGCCATCGACGCCAATGCCCGTCATCATCTGCTGGAAATCCTTGAAGACCGCTACGGCCGTCGATCAACCCTCATCACCAGCCAGCTCCCAATTGCCAAATGGCATGAGCTCATAAACGACCCAACTTACGCTGACGCCATACTTGATCGCCTGCTTCACAACGCTCACAGGCTCGAACTGAACGGCGACTCCATGCGTCGCTCGCCCGTTCTTCCTCGACCTTGATTACGTGATCGGCCGATGAAGACCGAGACTGCATTGCAGCCCGCGAAGCCGACCGGCCGCTACGGCACTGTTGAAGGTGCGCGCCCGGTCAGCTTCGCTCCGCCGAGCGACACCATCAAACATGTGACGTGATCACTTCGGCAGCCGCTTGACCACGGGCTAACGATAGTGCCAATTGCCTTTAACGATCGGGGGCTTCACCTGCGCGCGATCATTGGAATCCGCATATGCGATGCGCTGGGGTGTCGCGGTCGGGCTTCCATGCCTGGCTGAACCGCTCGCCGAGCGCCAGATCCCGCAGCGACGAAGACCTCGGCGGTAAGGTCAAGGCCAGCTTCATGGCCAGCGACCGCACCTATGGCGCGCGCCGAGTGTGGCGTGATCTGCTCGCCGAGGGGGCGGACTGCGGCCTCCACCAAATCGATGGAATGGCCCTGCACCTTTAAAAGGGCAATGTCCTCGCGTTCAGCCAATGAAAGGTAGCGCCCGGAGAGAGGTTTGGCCGAAGATCTGAACATCGCTGGTGGCATGCCGCCCGCCTTCCGGAACAATCTGCTTCCGACAGGTTGCGATAATCCAGCCTCAAGCGCAGCATCTTCGCTGCTCTGCCCTGTGGCAATCGCCCTCCAAAATCTATTCTGTTTATCACGTCCTGCAACAGACGGCCGGCCTGGCGATGGCAATGGCGCTCGTCCTGATCGTGCCGAACGTCGACTTACAACCTTCATCGCAACCTCCAACGTCATGGTGTTGCGACGACCGTTTGAATCCGCCCAATACACCAGCGAGCAGTTCCAGCGTTTGATGGCCGACCACGGCATTCTCTGCAGCATGAGCCGTTCCGGCAATGTCCGGGACAACGCGGCGATGGAGAGCTTCTTCTCGTCGCTCAAGCGAACGGAAAGGCAAAACCTACAGGACCAGAGACGAGGCCCGAGCCGATGTGTTCGACTCCATCGAACGATTTTACAACACGACCCGCAGGCACTCGACGATCGGCTATCTCAGCCCGTTTGAGTTCGAGCGCCAGGTGGGATTAGCTTAACCCGGTGTCCATCAAACCGGCAGCAGCTCATTCGGCTGTTCCAGATGACATGGTGCCGCCTTAGCGCCACCGCTCGTCCCATCCGGACCTGAAGTTCGCTCTAACGTAGATCGCTATCTCGTCCGCTAAGAGCGCCACCCGAAAGCGCGACCTCTTTCAAGAGCGGCGCTGGTTGGAAAGTAACGGTGCCCGTTCGGGTGTACCAATATCCAAGGCGCTCCACAATCTTCGACAGCCCCTCTTGGTCCGCCCAAAACATCGGACCTCCTTTCCCGATCGGGAAGCCATAGCCATGAGTCCAAATGACATCGATGTCGGAAGACCTCGTTGCAATCCCCTCTTTCAGGATGCGGGCTCCCTCATTGACCATGGGATAGATCGTGCGCTCTACAATCTCCTGTGCCGCCACATCGCGGCGGCTAATTCCTGCCTTGCGCGCTTTATCCTCGATGAGCGACTTCACCCACGGATCCGGCACCGGCGTCCTCGAGCCGGCTCCATAGAGATAAAAGCCCTTGCCGGCCTTCTGCCCAAAGCGCCGGGCTTCGCACAGGGCGTCAACAATAGCGGTTGTCTTGCCGAGTGACTTTCGGTTGCGCCAGTCGATGTCGATGCCAGCGAGGTCATAAACAACGAATGGGCCCATGGGAAAGCCAAAATCGGTATAAACCTTGTCGACGTGTTCGGGCAGCGCCCCGTCGAGAAGCAGATCTTCGAGTTGCATAAATTGGGCAGCGCGCATGCGATTGCCTACAAATCCGTAGCAGACGCCGACAACGACCGGCACTTTGCCAATTCGCTTGCCGACCGAAAGCGCGGTGGCTAGTACGTCGGGGGCTGTTTTCGCGCCGCGCACGATCTCGAGTAGTCGCATGACATTGGCCGGTGAAAAGAAATGCATGCCCAGTACGTCAGCGGATCGATTTGTCACAGCCCCAATCTCGTTCACATCCAAGAAGGATGTGTTTGAGGCAAGGATGGCGCCGGGCTTGGCGACACCGTCAATCGAGTGAAAGATTTTCTTCTTGAGCGCCATGTCCTCGAAGACCGCCTCCACGATGATGTCAGCTCCTCGGAGGTCGTCGTAGGATGTCGTTCCCTCAAAGAGTGCCATACGCTCATCGCGTGCTTGGGCCGTAATCGAGCCGCGCCGGACCGACGCGTCGTAGTTGTTGCGAACGACAGCAAGGCCGCGATCGAGCGCCTCCTGGTTCAGTTCGAGAAGCGTGACGGGAATGCCAGCGTTCGCGAAGCACATTGCGATGCCACCACCCATTGTGCCGGCGCCGATGACGGCCGCCTTGCAGATCTCGCGCGGTTGCACATTCCCTACCTTGCCGGCGAGCCTCGCCGCGGTCCTCTCTGCGAAAAAAAGATGACGTTGCGCCTTCGACTGCGATCCTCTCGCCAGCTTAATGCAGATCGCACGCTCCTTTTCGAGCGCCTCGTCGAATGGGGTGCTGAGAGCCATGCGGATAGCATCGACACAAGCGAGGGGCGCCTCGAGTCCCCGAGCGCGTGCGCGCCTTGTCAGCTCCCGCGCGCGGGCCTCAAAAATTGCGGAATCAGCTCCCGATGCGACAAGCTTGTCGTTACGGTCCCGTGCGGCAATTGGTAGCTTGCCGCTGTCTGCGATCTCTCGCGCAAAAGCCTTCGCACCGTCCAGGAGATTTCGCTCGACGATTCGATCGATCATGCCCAGCTTCGCTGCCGTCACCGCATCGACAGGGTTGCCCTGGACGATCATATCCAGGGCAGCTTCCGCACCGATGATCCGCGGTAAGCGCTGCGTGCCGCCGCCGCCGGGAATGAGTCCGAGCTTGACCTCGGGCAGGCTCATTTGCGCGCCGCGAGTACCCACCCGTGCTGAGCAGGAAAGCGCCAACTCTAGTCCGCCACCGAACGCCCAACCGTGGATCGCTGCGACGACGGGCTTACCGAGCATTTCGCAACGCCGATTGACGGCCCCAATCTCAAGACCATTCGATGGTTCCTCAACTTCGGCGATATCGGCGCCAGCGCTGAAGTTCCGGCCACCTCCGGTGAGCACGACGGCCTTCACGGCCGGATCGGCCGCAGCGCGGTCCAGAGCTTCAATGAGGTTGCTGATGACGGCACGGCTGAGCGCGTTGACCGGTGGATTTTCGATCGTGACAAGGGCGACGCCGGCATCCAAGCTATAACTGACCAGATTTTTCACTTTGGTTCTCGTTGTTCGTTGGGGCCCTCACCGCGGTGATCGCCGCGGCGGCGCGGCTGAAGTGCACGCACTGCGGGTAGGGGACGCACCAGCTAGGCGAGGGCAAATAGTGGAACGGGCGCCCGCCCGACGGCAGGCTTGAAAACTACCCTAACTCTATCGCGGATCGATAGCTTGGACGGATCGGCATCGATAATGTTGCTCAGCATGATTGGGCCTCGACACAGCGCTACATACGCGAGCACGTACGGTTGCTTTCCCAGTCGATTCACCGAGAAAGAGTAAATCTCGCCATCGCCCCGAGACTCTTGCCAATCGAGCATCGTCGACATGCAATAGGGGCAGAAACCTCGCGGATACCAATGCATCCTTTGACATCTCCTGCAAACGGGCAGCACGAACCGGGCAGCAGCGGCGGCATCCCAAAATGGCCTGGTTTCCGGACTGTTCTCGATGAAGCTTGTTCCAACCATCTATCTACTCCCGTTCCAGAATAAGAGTCGCGCTGCCGTGCCGGGCGCCTAATCTGCCGCCGGTGCCGTGCACAAGCGCCAACGCACAGTCTTGAACCTGCACTGCGGAATGTGCGTCGCCACGCAACTGACGAACGGCTTCGATCACCTTTGTGATTCCACCCCGGTAGGCCGGATGGTTGTTGCACAGACCTCCGCCGTCCGTATTGATGGGCAATCGGCCAACGCCTGAGATCAACTTCCCATCGGCAACAAAGCGCCCCCCGTGTCCTTTCTCGCAAAATCCGAGATCCTCAAGCGCGATGAGGACTGTGATCGTGAAGCTGTCGTAAATCGAGGCGTATCGGATATCGCTTGGCTGGACATTGGCATCGGCAAAGGCGATGGCGCCCGATTGCCTGGCCGCCGAAGCGGTGAGTTCGACATGGCCGGCCGCCTGTCCCTGGACGGCTTCTCCTGTCCCGATAACCTTCACCAGTGGGCGCTTGAGATTCTTGGCGACTTCTGCGCGGGTTACCACAACAGCGCCGCCGCCATCCGATGTGATACAGCAGTCGAGTCGGTGGAGAGGCTCGGAGACCATAGGCGAAGACAGCACATCTTCGACCGTGACGGTATTGCGAAGCATCGCGTGCGGATTGTGCTGCGCATGCTGCGACGCGGCAACTTTGATCCACGCCAGCTGTTCGCTGCTGGTGCGGTAGTCGTGCATGTGCCGGCGTGCGCACATCGCATAGAAGTCTAGCGTGTTTTGCTGAAGCGGTGTCTCCCACATCAAGTCCGGCTGCGCGGCGTTCAGCGAATAGTCGATCCGCTCGCTGCAAGGGCGCCCCGCTAGGGTGATTAACGCAACACTGCACTTGTCTGCTGCAATAGCTTGGGCTGCGTGGGCGACGTGCTGCAAGGGTGCCGAGCCCCCAATGTCGGTCGAATCGCAATATCGCACCCTTAGATTTAAAAAATCGACCATGCCAAGCGGGCCCATGCCTGGCGCGTCGCCACCGCAAAGATAGCCATCCACATCGTCTTTGGTCAGTCCAGCGTCAGCCAAGGCCCCAGCGGCGCATTCTGCATGAAGCTGCACCACCGACTTGTCGGGCGCTTTTCGTGTTGGATGCTCGTAGGCACCAACTATGTAGGTCCGCTTGTCAACGAGCATCGTTTACATCCTGCCTTCTTTTCAAATCCCGGCTTCGCTCGGAATGCACGCCCGCCTTGACTGAAAGCGCCGCGTACGAAAGGCCGTTTAGATGTTTACCACCGGCGCAGCTCCCGAAGGAGCTATGCGGAAAGGTAGGTATGACGGCTGAAAGAGATGCGGCGTATCAAGGCGGAAACGAGCCGGCCAGAACAAGAGCGCCCCCCACGGACGAGACCACTAACATTCTGGCCTTCCATCGACCGTCGGCGGTTGACGATCCACCGCCAGAAATTTTGGAGGACGGAACTGTAAGCTGCTCCCCGGGGGCGGCGAGAGATCGAGTTCGCACCGGCATGCGGGTCCGCACCGGGCGATTCGAGAAGTTGAGGTCTGAGAGCCGGGGCAGTCCCAGCCGATCCGACCAATGGAGGAATTTCTGGACACGACTGTGTGGCCGAAGCTGGGTGGCGATGCTCGTGTTGGTACGGCACCGGCTTTGACCCTGCCCGTGAGAGTCCTACGGATCGGCGCGATCGAGATGTCCGCCCCAAGGTCGGAGGCCGCAGAGTGACTGGAGCTGATCGGATCGCCTTCATCTCACGATCCCGCCGCTGTCGGCGCGGCTCGGACGCCCTGCTGCCGTCTTTTACTGCGCGGCATCTCGGCCTGCGATTAAGGGGCATCCGGCAATGGCGCACTCGGCTTCTGGAACGCGATGGAGAAGCATTCCCGGGCACGCGACGGCAGCATTAGCCCCTCAAAGCGCTCAAAGGCTTTGAGCTCCATCAAGCGCGGCATGACAAAGGTTTTGCAGGACATCTCCATGGCGTCCAGCCGGGCCGCCGCGGAATTTGCAGTCGAAACACCGTCCAAATATGCGCATCTGCGCTCGTGTCAGATTCGGCCGACGGCATCAAGGTCATTCCGATCCAGCAAAGCCACTCAGCCTGATCGGCTCGTCGCCCAGATCGATCCTAGCTTTGGGCAGACACATCCCTCATGACGCCGAATGTAATCTAGTGCTAATTGGTCGAGAACTTCTCCGCTCCGAAGCATCTTTCCGCATCGCTACCCGTTCGAAAGACCGATGCTTGCTTTGCAGCCTCGCGAGCTTTCTCGCAACCCGCTGATCGTAAACAAGTTTTAGTTCATTGGGCATAGATCATGATCTCACACTCGTTAAACACAGAAAAGTCGCACTGGCGCTCTCAGCGCGGGCCTGGCAGCCTGATGCTATCTAGAACTCTAAAGCTCGAAAAGCATCCGTGGTGCGCCAGTTAGTACTTCAGCTCTAGAGTTGGTGACACGGAATATCTCGTCAAAGACATAACCGAAGTCCTCCTCGATCCAGTTGCCCAACATCAGATGGAAGGTCATATTTGGCTTAGCTCCGTCAGATCGCATCCTTGAGGGTTGCGGTCGGCTCGAGCCAGTCGATGCCTACGGCGTACCCACAGCGGGAATCCTTTTAGAAACCCAAACGTTCAATCGTGCGATAGGACGCGTTGGCGACGTCGCTGCAGGCGGAGCCAGGCCGGACGGTGTTCAGAGCGACCTCCGGACCGGCGATCCCCGCATCGTGTAAGTGATGCAGACGATCGAAGGGGCGGGCCAATTGAGAACGTGCGCCTGATCCCGGCTGTGTATCGGTGTCCCACACCCAAGATTAATCTGCGAACCAACTTGAAGGACGTCCTCGCTCCATCGAATGTGGGATGTACCCGTACGGTTGCATAGAGGATGGGAGGAGTAAGTCCAACCACATCCAGTTGGATCACGAGCTTCTGAACACTCTTTCAGAATGGACGAGACTTTTTGCGAAATGATGACGCCAGAGGGCGACTCATATTCCGACACCTTATCCTTGAGCTGCTGCCGGTTTGATGGACACCGAGATTAGGTGTTTCATGAAGCCGGAGGTGGGCGATGAAGAGACGTAATTCAGTCGCGAGTTCAAGGTCGGGGCGGTCAAGCTGGTCAGGGAGCGTGGGGTATCGGTGGCGCAAGCCGGCCGCGACCTGGATGTTCATGAGAATGTTCTGCGCAAATGGATGAAAGAGTTCGGCTCCTGATCCGGTGCAAGCCTTTCCCGGCCACGGGCAGATGAAGCCGGAGCAGCA
>NZ_LBJZ01000007.1:0-380 GCF_028128935.1 Bradyrhizobium sp. CCBAU 11361 | reverse complement strand
CAGCACGTTTTCCCGCATGAGCGCTCAGACCTGAGCCACTGGCGCAAGCGGCTCGGCGACAAGCTGGAGCGGTTGTTGGCCGAGAGCCTTCGGGTGGCGCACGCGAGCGGTGCGTTGCGCAGCCAGGACCTCAAGCGGGTCACGGTCGACACGACCGTCCAACCGAAGGCCATCAGCTTTCCGACCGACGCCAAGCTGCTGCATGCAGCGATCCGCGGGTTGAACCGCCTGGCGAGGAAGCACGGGGTCAGGCTGCGGCAATCCTATGTTCGCGTGGCCAAAAGCGCGGCAATGATGGCGGGCCGCTACGCTCATGCCAAACAATTCAACCGGCATCAGCGACAGCTGCGCCTTCTGCGCAGCCGGCTGGGCCGGATCAT
>NZ_LBJZ01000006.1:32804-33378 GCF_028128935.1 Bradyrhizobium sp. CCBAU 11361 | reverse complement strand
AACGGACATTCGAGGAGTCGACGCTGTCGGGCAGACGCTCGCTGCGGACCACTTTGGCGGCGCCACCCGTCGCCTGACGTTCGGTCGTTCTCGTCTTGACGCCTTGCCGCACGACGTCGCGGTCCTTGTCGGTGAACGAACCTTTAAGCGCGACCCTGCCGGCGCAGCGCGCTGCATCCGCCCGCGCGGCAAACTTCACGGTGTCTTCGATTGGCACCGTGAAGGCTCTTTGTATGCTCGCGGTATCGATCTTTAGGGCACACATATAGTTTACGATAGACGCCACCCGAATAAGGAACTCCAATGAGCAAACCGATCCAGGGTTATGTTCGCGCGGACGTACCATTGAATGTATTGGAAACGACCGTGCAGAAGTCCTCCATAAACCCGCTGGCCGGGGTTCTGGAAATTGCGACAGAAGATGGCGTGCTTCGTCTCGCGATAGGCGGCGACGCGGCCAAAGACCTGCTCATCGATTTGGATCAATTCCTAGCCCAGGAATGAACGTAGGAGGCCCTGCGCACCGTCTCGGGCCCAATACGCGCGCGAGAGCTCAAGGATCGTGAACAATGTC
>NZ_LBJZ01000006.1:31227-32469 GCF_028128935.1 Bradyrhizobium sp. CCBAU 11361 | reverse complement strand
CCCGGGCTTTTTCCCGGCCATGTTTCCGGGATTGAAATGGTACTTACCTTCCGGATTCTCGCCGGGCTGCGTCTCATTTGGGTTTTTATTGTTGGCCATTAGGCATTCCTTTGGAAGGGTAACGACGTGCAACGGGACTATAGTTGCTAAGTTCCAAAGAATCCGAGTCAGTGACCAAGACGAAGCATCATGATCATCCTGCGACCACTTTGCCCCGTGTGCCAAACAAGAACCATGTTCGGCTTTGCGGCAAGCCACTCCTCGATCACGGGATAGCGGTCAAGCATCGTTTGCCGAGTGGCACCGGCTTGCGCCACACGTAGCGCCGCCGCTGAATAATCCGCGGCTCTGATGATCATCGCATTCAATCGTCGTTTGCCGGGTAACGACGAGCATCGCCATCGAATCCGCCGTACGCCGTCTTCGGTGAACGTTTCTAATCAGCCGCAGGCTGACATCTCAACCGGGAAAATCGGGATCCTTTGTTCGCTTTGAAACTGGCGAGTGGCGAGCAATATCCGAGCGTGGGCATCAGCCGCTTCCCAAGAGACCCGCTGCGACGGAATCATTTACCGTTCCGTCGCTGGAACCAAATTCACATCGCATTATTGTCCCAAAAATAGTGGAGGGACATCATGCTTTCCAAATGTCTTGCAATAGCATTCCTGGCTATCGCGCCGATGACCGACGCGGCGGCGCAAACAGCCACAAACCAAGCGGCTTCGACAACCAGTGCTACCACGCACAAGGAGGGTGAATGGCGCGCGTCCAAGCTCGCCGGCGTCGATGTGTACAATGAAGCAAACGAGAAAATCGGAAACATCCACGACGTGATCTTGGATCGGTCAGGCAAGGTGGCCAATGTTATTCTGGGTGTGGGCGGCGTCCTCGGCCTGGGCGAGCACTACGTGGCGGTCTCCTTCGATAAGCTGAAGTGGGTTGACCAGCCGGTGACCTCGACAACTGCGTCAACAACGTCCGCACCAGCGAATGCGCCTGCAACCACTTCCGCTCCAGACAGCACCACGCGAACCACCACCGGTGCCGCAACGACAACCACGACAACCACCACAACCAGCGCCAGCACGCGTTGGTATCCCGATCACGCGGTGTATAACGCCACCAAGGACGAATTGAAGGCGATGCCGGAGTTTAAGTACTAGATCCGCTGCTGCGCCGCCTTGAGGCCCATGTCATGGCGGCCGAGCGCCTTCATGCCGATGATACGACCGTGCCGGTGCT
>NZ_LBJZ01000006.1:29421-30852 GCF_028128935.1 Bradyrhizobium sp. CCBAU 11361 | reverse complement strand
TACATGCGGGAACAGCTCGCCAAGCTCTCCCGTGGGCACGACCTGGCCAAGGCGTTCAACTATATCCTGAAGCGCTGGGCGAGCTTCACCCTGTTCCTCGAGGATGGGCGGGTATGTCTGTCCAACCATGCCGCCGAACGAGGCCTAAGAGGCATCGCTCTTGGACGGCAGTCCTGGCTGTTCTGCGGATCTGATCGCGGAGGGCGGCGCGCCGCAGCCATGTACAGCCTCATCGTCACGGCGAAAATGAACGGCATCGACCCGCAGGCGTGGCTCACGGATATCCTCGCCCGCCTCGCCGCCCATCCGGCCAATCGCTTGGACGAACTGCTGCCCTGGAATTGGACGCCCGCATCAACGATCTCCGCTCGAGCGGCATGACCACTCACGTCAACAAGGTCCATCACGTCACCACTATTGCCAAGGTCGCCAAGGACCTCGGCGAAGACGAAGATTGGCTGTGGGACATCGCCATCGAAATGAAGATCGAGGATGGCGTGACGCGGTTCGTAATTGCGCGCTAAGTTTCCCGAAACTTCTAGCCGTGAGCCCTCGGCCCAAATGTCAAATTGAAGCACCACCGCTGATGCCCGAAACATGCGGAAAACGTCTTTGGCGCGCTACGAACCTTCAGCGGTGTGAGCGTCCAGCCATCCCTTGTTCTTGAAAAGACTGCGCAGCGATCGGGCGATCTGCCGCCGTGCATTTCTCTCAGCCCCGGGCGGCGTCGACCTGGCAAACCGCAGCATCTGGCGTCGTAGCTGTACGAGCTGCCCGTGCGTATAGCGGGTATCGTGGTTTATTTGCTGGCGTTGAAGTTGTTTAAGTGACGACATAGTTCGCCCTCCACTTGGGTTGGACGGGAGCGTGATGCTCTCAGTCACCGATGGATGCCAATGGCCGAACGGTGATTTTATCAGGATGGAACAACGCGGACTTGCGCCGCTGTCTCGTTTTGCTCATTTGTTAAAAATTCAGGGCGGCAGGGACGGGCTCGCCGTAGCCACGTCTCTTTGTCGAGAGGGTTTGTCGCCCGCTCTGCCTGTTGGCGGCGCTCATTGTCCTGCTCTGAGATCCCATCGGGATAGTAGGCCGCAGGCGGCTTCAACGTTCACCTTGGGGGCTGTAATCCGGGCGAGTTTAGCCATTCGCTAATATGCGCGCCGGTTTCGGCTTGCCGGGCTTTGCGGATCGCTTGCTCGCGCTCGAAACCAGGTGGAAGCGATTTGGCTTCCTGACGGAGACGTTGGGCTTGTTCGGCAAGGCGCTCTTCGAGGGACGTGGTTTGCTTGAGACGGCGTCGATGCATGGCGCTGCTCCGTTCTAAGAGGAGGCGGGAGCGCTAGTGGCGTTCTCATCACCGATGAAAGCCAAAGGGCCGTGCGGTGATCATGGAAGTCTGGCATGTCCGGTAACCAACATCTGGTCAAT
>NZ_LBJZ01000006.1:0-29270 GCF_028128935.1 Bradyrhizobium sp. CCBAU 11361 | reverse complement strand
CAAGCCGACGTAGGCTAGGTCACGCGCGAGCGTCGACCAGTCGGCACGCCCTTATCCGGTCGGTGCCGCATATGGCTGTCATCAGTTGCAGCCAACGTGCGCCGAGCGACTTCACCCTCGGACCAGAAGCGGAAGCAATCGGCACCAGCCCAGCCACCGGTGCAGACGACCACTTTATCTCAGGCGTTTGGCCAGCTNGTGATGCTGGATTGTCGTCGGGTTTGCCTCTGAAAGCCGACATGACAGAGGCTCCAGCGACCTTCGGCTAAGGGCCAGAAGGCGAACTCCCAGTGACCTGAATATCTCCCGCGACACGGTCAGTGTAGCTGTCGTTTCGCGTAGGCATCCGCTTGGAGGTAGTGCGAGTTTGTTACCGCCCGTGATCCAGCATACAAATGTGCCAGGCAGGATTTGTCGGCCATGGTGCAAGAGCGGTCAGTTCGGGTCGAGCGGAGGTTATCGGCGATACTGGCGGCCGACGTGTCCGGGTATTCACGACTTATGCACGAAGACGAAGAGGCTACGCACGCCAAGCTGATGGCGCTTCTCGCCAGCGGCGTCGAGCCCGCAATCGCGGAACACGGCGGTCGCATCGTGAAAAACAACGGCGACGGGTTCTTGGCAGAGTTTCCAAGTGCCGTCGAAGCAGTTAGGGCTGCGATGCAATTCCAAGCTCGCGTCCGCGAACTTACCAGTGCCGACCGGGAGGACAGCCGTATCGCTTTTCGGGTGGGCGTCAATATTGGTGATGTAATCGTCGAACCCCACGACATCTTTGGGGATGGCGTCAATATCGCGGCACGGCTTGAGAGCATCGCAGCGCCCGGCGGCATCTGCATCTCCTCGGCTGTTTACGATCAAGTCCACGGCAAGATCGGCGATAGGTTTGCCGATCTTGGTGAACAGAACCTCAAAAACATCGGCCGTCCGATTCGAGCCTATGCTGTGGTTCTGGATGAGTTCGGCACAGCGACGCTGTCTCCGCGGGCGGGATCAAACGCTTTGTCACCGCCCCACCTTTCCATCATTGTGTTGCCCTTCGTTAACCTCAGCGACGATCCTGGGCAGGACTACTTTGTCGATGGCGTGACCGAGAGTTTGACCACGGATTTGTCGCGCATCTCTGGCTCGTTCGTCATCGGCCGACACACCGCATTCACGTACAAGGGCAAAGCGATCGATCTCAAGCAGATTGGCCGCGAGCTGAATGTTCGGTACCTGTTAGAGGGTTCTGTGCAGCGAGCCGGCGATCGACTTCGCGTAAACGTTCAGCTCGTGGACGCGGAAACCAGCGCGCATCTATGGGCCGACCGCTTTGACAAACCCGTCGCCGATCTTTTTGATATGCAAGACGAGATCGTATCGCGCCTCGCCAACACGCTGGACGCTCGACTCACTGAACAAGAGGCCAGGCGATCGGAACGATCTCCGCATCCCAATTCGATGGACCTGTATTTCCGAGGCAAAGCTTTGTTGCACAAGGGGTGGACATCGGAAGGCGTGCCACAGGCGCGCGCGATTTTTGAACGGGCGTTGACCCTCGACCCCAAGAATGTCGACGCGATGGTGTGGATGGCTGGCGCCGATCTGATACTTGGAGCGAGCTACTTGGATGACGCCACGAGCGAGCATTACGCAGCGGCCGAGGCGACATCAATAAGGGCGCTGTCCCTCGCGCCTAACCATGCCTATGCACACTTGACTTTGGGCTGCGCATTAGCATGCACGAACCGCGCGGCTCAGGGCATCGCTGAGTTCGAGAGGGCGTTGGCGCTGGATCACAATTTGGCTGAGGCTCACACGCAAATCGGCGGCGCTAAGTTGTACATGGGGCGCGGAGCGGAGACAGTGACCCATATCAACGAAGCACTTCGCCTGTCTCCTCGTGATATCTTCATATCTTCCGCCATCGATGGCTCATGATAGTCGGCTTTGCCAAGCTGCAGGTTAACGAGGATGCTGAAGCAGTCTGCTGGTTCCGCCGCAGCATCGAGGCCAATCGAAATGACGTGAATGCACATTTCGGGTTGGCTGCCGCGCTCGCGTTGCTTGGCTCGCTGGACGAGGCGAAAGCTGCTGCAAAGGTGGTATTTGCGCTGGTTCCAAGTTTCACCATCCGCCGCTTCCGGGATGGAGCTTGCAGCGATAACCCAATTTACCTCGCCAAACGCGAGCGTGTGTATCAGGGCCTGCGGCTGGCGGAGGTGCCGGCGGGATGATGTCCGCTACGGGTTACAAGCTGCCCTTGGCAGGCTGCTTCACCATGGTCGGCTCATCTCCCGGAAGCAGACATTTCGGCTCTCCGGCGAAGGTCCGCAAGGGCCAACACCGGACATAGAACCAGCCAACGAGCGTCTGGCACTACTGTCTGATCCGTTCTACACTAGGGCGTGGACTCGTTAGCACGCAACCAAATTCGGATTGATGCGAGCTTGACGAACGCCAGATAGTTGGCCGCTAGTTTGTCATATCGGGTTGCGACACGCCGACATTGCTTGATTTTGTTGTAGAGCCGTTCGATCAAGTTCCGCGCGCGATACAGATAAGGGCTGAAGCAGATCGGGTCTTTGCGATTTCGTTTCGGCGGAATGTTCGCCCATGCTCCTTGCTGGCGGGCAAGCTCCCTGATCCAGTCCGCGTCGTATCCACGATCCGCGAGTAACATCGTTTGTGGGAGCAAGGCGCTGAGGAGAACCGAACACAGCCGATTGTCATGCGCTTCACCGGGCGTGAGCGCGAGGTGGACCGGCAGACCATTGGTGTCGACCACCGCGTGAATCTTGCTCGTGAGGCCGCCTCGCGAGCGACCCATAGCTTGGTGATTGTTGTCCGAGATACACGCGCCGTGCTGGTGCACGCGCACAACGGAGGTATCGATCATCTGCACTGCCGCATCATGACCGGCGGCCAGCGCATCCATGATCCGGTCCCAGACGCCAGCCCGTCGCCACCGCACGAAGCGATTGTAACAAGTGGTGCGGGGACCATAGGTCTCTGGCAGGTCGCGCCACGGAGCACCTGAGCGGAGGACCCAGAAAATGCCACTGAGCACGCGACGGTCGTTTACGCGCCGAACCCCACGCGGTTTGTTCGGCAGCATCGGTTTGATTGCGGTCCATTCGTAGTCGCTGAGTTCGTAGCGCATGATTCGAGGCTCCGGTTTCGGAGCTTGAATCACGCTTAGAGCAGCGCCACCAACCCCCGGTGGCCGGTCGCGGTCCTGCTAATGCTTTGATTTTCTGCCGCTTCATGCAGGCATAAGGGACATTGCCGGCTTTCTGGTGGTCCGGCCCCGTCGCGAATGCCGCATGTCGGACGTTGGAGATGTCCGCTTGCAGGCACTTGTCCACCGCGAAGCGTCGCCGGCGACCTGCCGGGCGTCAGTCGCGCAATATGGACTGCCCCGCGAGAAGCGGAGCGTACGCGGCGAGCCTGCGGGATACGAATTCAGTGAAGAGCCGCACGCGCTTCGTCTTGCGTGTCTCCCCCTGCGTGAGAAGCCAGAGCGTTCCATGCATGTGCAGGCCGGTGCCCGGCACCCTCTCCAGCAGAGGGTCGGCACCTCCAACGAAGCACGGCAGTATCGTCATCCCGAGCCCTTGTCGTACTGCAACGATCTGCGCCTCGCCGTCCGTGGTCCTGAACGGAACCCCTGTGGTGCGAACTTCACTCTCGCGGGCCCAGTCCGGGATGCCATGGCTGCTTATGACGATCCAACGGATGGGATCCGGCGCACCCGCTTGCCACGCGGCTAGTCGGTCGCGGGAGATGTAGACGCCGCCGAACAGATCCGGTCCCTTCAAGCCGTGCAGATTGTGCGGCAGGGTTTTGCGGTCGTAGACGACGCGGATCGCGACGTCGGCCTCTCGGTTAGTAAGATTTGCCAGCTCGCCGGACGACAAGATTTCCATCTCGATGTCCGGATGCAGACGCGCGAAATCGGCGAAGTCCGGCATAAGCAGGTGGGTCGCGAGGGGCGGCGCCGTCGTCACCCGCAGAAGTCCGCGCACGCTCTGGTCGCGCCCGAATACGCGCGTCTCCAGCTGGTGCGACGACGCTTCCATCTGGTTTGCGAGGTCGAGGACTTCCTCGCCCGCAGCCGTCAGGCGGTAGCCCGCGGGCAGCTTTTCGAACATGAGCGCCCCGAGGCGTTCCTCAAGCTGGGCGATGCGTCGCAGTACGGTCGCGTGGTTCACACCAAGGCTCTTGGCGGCAGCCCGCACCGAGCCTCCGCGCGAGACGGCAAGAAAGTAGCGAATGTCATCCCAGTCGATCATGGTGCAATCCAGCACCACGCGGTGCGCCTTCCCAAAAGCCCGTATCTAACGGATCGTATGCCAGTATTGGCTGAAATCATAGCTTGCGGTGACGAGTCCGGCCTAATTCACCGGCAACCACCGATCATCGCGGCCGGCATCAATCGTCGACCCGGATCGTTTTCGCACCACCGATGTGCGCTTTTCCGCACTCAACGCCTGACCCCGGCGGACCTATGTCGAGGTTCTCGGGGGCGTCCCCAAACGATCAGAGGCGGAAGCCTCGAAGGAAGCAGTCATGGGAAAGCTTGAAGGTAAGGTTGCAGTCATCACGGGTGGATCGAGCGGCATGGCGCTGGCGAGCGCCCAGCGGTTCGTTGAAGAAGGCGCCTATGTTTTCATCACGGGCCGGAAACAGGAGGCGCTGGACCAGGCCGTAAAGCTGATCGGCCGGAACGTGACCGGCGTGCGCGGCGACGCGGCCAATCTCGACGACCTCGACCGTCTGTTCGACACGATCAAGCGGGAAAAGGGCAGGATCGACATCCTGTACGCGAGCGCTGGCACGGGCGAAGCCGTCCCACTGGGCGAGATTACCGAGCAGCATTTCGACGCGACCTTCGGCCTGAATACGCGCGGCACGCTGTTTACAGTCCAGAAGGCGTTGCCGCTGTTCAACGACGGCGGATCGATCTTCATGACCGGGTCGGTTGCTTCGATCAAAGGCTTTCCTGGTTACAGCGTGTATGCGGCGAGCAAGGCGGCGCTGCACGCATTCGCACGCGGATGGCTCAACGAACTCAAGGGCAGGAATATCCGGGTGAACGTGCTGCACCCAGGGCCGATCGCCACACCGATGCAGGACCAGGTTCTCACCGACGAAGCGAAGCAGATGTTCGAATCCCTGATCCCGCGGGGAAAGATGGGTCGTCCCGAGGAGATTGCGGCAGCCGCGCTGTTTCTTGCTTCGGACGATTCGAGCTTCGTGAATGGGGTGGAGTTGTCCGTCGACGGCGGCTTCTCGGCCATCTGAATTCGCGCCGAGCGAAAACGGAGAGATACGATGAGCACCGAAGAGAATGTCCAGCTTGTGAAGAATTTCTTTGCAGCCATGGGCAGCAGCAACGCGTACGATCTGCTGGCGTTGGCTGCCGAAGATATCGAGTGGATCATTCCGGGCGAAGGCTGGCCGCTGGCAGGGACGCACCGCGGGCACGCGGAGTTGGCGGCTGTGCTCAAGAAGGCGTCCGAAGAGGTGGAAACGCAGTACCCCAAGCCCCCCGAATTCGTGGCGCAGGTAGACCGGGTTATGGTCGTCGGCGTCGCAACGGGAAAAATCAAAGCCACGAATAGGCCGTTCAAGGACGAGTGGGTCTTCGACATTACCGTTCGAGACGGCAAAGTCGCCCGCATCCAGGAATCCATCGACACGCAAGCACTGGCGCGGGCCTCGCAGATCGACGCAAGGACCTAGTCAAGTTCGACGTGTGAGTCGTGATGGCATGACACGATGTTGTGCCGACCAACATCCATTTCCTGAAAGGACTCCCATCTATGACTTCCACTTTAAACGATCAGTCGCTTGATCAGATCTTCCGCTCCGCTCGCACCCCCAACGGATGGGCAGATCGTCCTGTAGGGAACGATCTGGTACGCGAAATCTATGACCTCCTGAAATGGGGCCCGACATCTGCGAACAGTAGCCCCGCGCGGTTTGTCTGGGTGCGTAGCCCCGATGGAAAGGCAACGCTCGCCGGGCTTGCTGCGGAACCGAACAAGCCGAAGATTCTGAAGGCTCCTGTCACGGTCATTATCGGCCACGATTTGGATTTCGCCGGCGAGCTGCCAAAGCTTTTGCCTCACGCTGCCGAGGTCATGCAGAAATACTTTGCGGCACCAGACGTGGCCGAGGTGACGGCAATGCGAAACGGAACGCTGCAGGGCGCTTACCTCATCGTCGCTGCGCGGGCGTTGGGACTGGACTGCGGGCCCATGTCCGGCTTCGACAACGCCGGCGTGGATAAGGCGTTCTTCTCAGGCACGCGGGTTCGGTCGAACTTCATCTGCAGCATTGGGCACGGCGATCCAGCTACCGTGTTCCCGCGCAATCCTCGCCTTGGCTTTGAGGAGGCCGGCCGCTGGGCCTAAGTCCATGGCTTCGGAGCGAACAGCGAAACCGCTGGCCGTCTGCGGCCACCGGTTCGGGGTCGACGGTGAATGAGCCGTAGATCGCCGCCTCGCAGGCCGCGCGCTCGTCGAATGCCCAACCGTAATGGAGATCCCGATGTACGACCAATCCAAGCTATCCGAGTTGATCCGGTTCGCTCGCGTAAATGCGGGTTCCACTGTCATCGACGTTTACCCAGGCGACGGCGACTGGACCCGTCTCTTCTCCGACATCGTGGGACCCGAAGGACGGGTCTACAGCTTCGTGCCGGCCGAAGTCGCCCACTTCAAGAACGATCCGGTCGGCCGCATGCGGACGCTTGGGAAGGAGCCCGGCCGAGAGAACGTCGAAGCCGTCTCGGCGGACTTGGTCGCGATGCCGGAGGCCACGCAACCAGCCGATGTCCTGTGGCTGCACCTGTTCTACCACGATCTCCACACTGAACTGATCCAGGCCAGGGGCGCGACGGCGGCCCAGTTCAATCGAGCTGTCTACGAGCGGCTGAAGCCCGGTGGGTCCTACGTCATCGTCGACCACGCCGCCGCCGTCGGGGCGGGCACGAGCGACGCCCAGTCGCTGCATCGGATCGACCCTGCATCCGTTCGCGCGGAGGTGGAGGCGGCCGGCTTCGTACTGGACGCGGAAAGCACCATGCTCGCGAACAAAGACGATCCGCACTCGGTCAAGGTTTTCGATCCCTCGATCAAGGGCGAGACCGATCGCTTCGCCTATCGGTTCGTGAAACCCTGACAGGTCCCGGCGCCGACTTCATGTCGACCTCCCCAATGGGTGCAAACGAGCCCATCGAAGACATCGAGGCAACCCTGCTTGCCGCCAAGAAGTCGGCTTTGGATGAGCTCGTCTGGTGGCCCCACTCGACGATGGCAGCGAAGGCCGCTGAAGCGCTGTGAGGCGCGTATCGAAAGAATTGAGCGCAAGATGACGGGGCGGCGCAGACATGGCTTGATTTCTGGTAGTGGCCCATCGCATCATTACGCTGCGATGCGGAAGTTGATCGCTACCGGGGCATAGCGAACCCTCGCGAGTTGTCGGCTCGGCCGATTTATGGGTTCACGGCCTAACATAATGCGATGATCCGGTCTGTGGTACCGGCTTGTTTTCTAGCGACTTTGGCGCTCTAATCTCACACTGAGGCGCTCTGGAGCTCGCCTCCCCCGTCACGCTTCGACGCTGCAGCGTGTCCTTTCACGGCAATGGCTGCCACACCCAATTGCGAAGGGATGGTGGAGCTCGCGCCGAGCTCATGATCCTTCGCTGGCCTCGCGGAGGAGTTCATGACGGTTCTTGACGCTTACCGGATAACCACCGAGCCCTTTTATCAGCCACTCGGCGACGAGGTCGCAACCTTCGCCGCTGCGTATGCCGAGCGGCTGCCGGTCATGCTGAAAGGGCCAACCGGCTGCGGCAAGACCCGCTTCGTAGAGCACATGGCCTGGCGCCTGGGAAAACCCCTTATGACTATCGCCGCGCACGAGGACATGACGGCGGCCGACCTCGCCGGCCGCTATCTGCTCGAGCCCGGCGGCACGGCCTGGCATGACGGTCCGCTGACGCTTGCTGTGCGCCATGGCGCGATCTGCTATCTCGACGAGATCGTCGAAGCACGACAGGACACCACGGTCGTCATTCATCCACTGACTGACGCTCGCCGCGTCCTTCCACTGGAGAAGCACAACGAGATCGTTCCGGCGCACGCCGATTTCCAGCTCACGATTTCCTACAATCCCGGCTACCAGAGCGCGGTGAAGGATCTGAAGGAATCGACCAAGCAGCGCTTCGTTGCCATCGACTTCGGCTACCCGCCGCCGACCACCGAGGCAGCTATCATTGTGCGCGAGAGCGGCAGCGATGACGAGCTCGCCGGCATTTTGGTGGCAATTGCCCAATGCTCGCGAAATTTGCAGGGGCACGGCCTGGATGAAGGCGCCTCTACGAGGATGCTGATCCATGCCGGCCGCATGGTCCGTGCCGGCCTTCCGCTGGAAAGCGCGGTGCAGTCGAGCATTGTGATACCCATCACCGACAATCCAGACATCCGCGCCGCGCTCAGCGAAGCCATCCAGGCCTGCCTTCCGTGAACGCTGCCAGGCAATCCGCGAATCTGCACGTCATCTCGTCCGAGGAGAAGACGGCGACGCGGCGGCTGCATGTCCTAATGCGCCAGCGCGAGGTGCTGCGGCCGGCCTTCCGCAGCACCTGGGACGTGCTCTCGCACCATTTCGAGCCGTACGAGCTGGAGGCCTGGGCGGCGGTCGTGCTCGCGCTTGCTCATGTCAATGCCGGGCCCGCCTGCCTGATCGCCTATTGGGATGCGAGCACGCTTGCCGCGCCCCGCGAGGAGATCGCGCCGCTGCTTGCGTCGGCGCAGAGTGCGGTCGAGATATGCCGATCTGCCGGTGCACAGGCGGCGACGGCTGCGCTCAAGAGTCTTCCCATCGCAAATCGTAACTTTGGAGACGGACCGGCGCTGGCGCGCTGGTGGCGCGCGATGGAGGCGCTATCGCAACGGGCACCGGAATCCGTTGGCATGGTCGCAGGCCGGCTCGCCGAAATCCTGGCGCCCGGTACGATCGACGCGTTCGAGGACTTCGTCGCCTCGGGCCTGCGGGCATCGTCCGGAAACAGGGCGCGGCCTGACGGCAATGAAGAGCGCCAACTTATCGGGCGAGGCGGGTCCTGAAACCCGCGTCGTCATTCTCGACTCCGGCGAGGAAGCGTTCACGACGCTCATCAAGTTCGCGAACGACGCCGCAATCACGGCGGCGTCGCTCACAGCCATCGGCGCCTTCGAAAGGGCAACCGTTGGCTGGTTCGATTTCGAGAAGAAGACCTACAAGAAAATCGAGGTCGCGGAGCAGTGTGAGGTGTTGAGCGCGATTGGCGATATTGCGGTTGGCGACGACGGAAAGGCGAGCCTCCACGTGCATGTGGTCCTGGGTCTGGCCGACGGTACAACCCGGGGCGGGCATCTTCTCGAAGGAAAGGTTAGACCGACGCTCGAGGTTGTCATCGCGGACACGCCAGCTCACCTCAGACGGAAGAAGGAGCCAGATCTGGGCATAGCGCTCATCGATATCGCAAAGGGAAAGACGTGACGGGTCGGTATGGTCGACGTCTACTAGACAGACTGCGTCGCACTAAGTTTCGTTCTTCCGATATCTCTCGCGCGTGACGTCTTCGGCTACGCGATCCAACGCCCGGTTTCGATAGCGATGGCAAAGGACGCCGTAGATCAGCGCCGTGAGTAGTACAAGCGCTCCAAGGAAAAAGACGGCTTCGAGACCCATCTTGCTCTCCTTTCGATGACTTACGCCGCGCGTCGTTTTCTGGTCTTGGCAGCCTTCTTGGCGGACCTCGAACGCTCCGATGCCGGCCGCTTGGCCGAGGCCGCACCGCCCAATCGGCCACCTTTTCGAGATGGCGAATGATCTTCCTCAGTGCCGCGGCCCGATCCGCTCTTCTTCCCGCCGTGGGTTTCCTTGTTCACGGTCGCCCACGCGCGTCGTTCGGCTTCTTTCTCCGGGACGCCACGGTGTTCATAGCCTTCTTCGATATGCTCGGCCTGTCGCTTCTGCTTGTCCGTGTAACTTGACTTGTCGCCACGAGGCATGTCGTTGCTCCCGTCGGTTGGAAATATTCGTTTTAAGACTGGGAAGGGCCGCCAGTTCCAATCTTAGGACGTCTCTCAACGCGGAAGCGATGCGAGGTCCAGGCATGCAAACCGATGAAGCGGCCCCCGCTGCTCGCTCGCGGATCAGGAGGCGGAGCATCGATTCACTGGGTATGTTTGCGGAGGCACTCAAGGGCAAAATTGGGCGAAGGACGACCGCCGCCCCCAAAGCTCGAGGAAGCCGGCTGACCCTTTGGAGGGGTAAATGCGACCGGGAACGTTTTGGCGGCCAGCGCCTTCAGCATTGTCTGCTCCTCGGCGAGGCGTCTCTCGATAAAGTGGCGTTCTATGTCCGACAGCCTCGTTCCTAGCAGGCGTCGATAGCGGTGGATGTTGTTGCGGTGCGCACGAATGCGGGCAAAGTCTTCGTCGAGCATCGTCGTCACTCCTGACGGTCGTCACGGTCCTTCGGTGTTTAGAAAACCGGGAAAGAGAATTTCCCGACGCAAAAATATTCGGGGCGATACCGAAGTCAAGATTCCGGCGATGGTCGAACGCCCAAATCCTTGGCCGGATCACCCAACGGCGTTTGCGGCGCCGCAATGGCCGACAGCTCTGCACCGCGACCGAGCGCGCATGGATTTTTTTTCGATCCGCCCCTTGAAACCACTTCTCGTTTTTCTAATTGATTTTTCGCCGCGAGAGCGGTGTGCCGGGCGCCTTCACGGGTCCGGCGCGGGCGCCGGGCCGGGTACCAGACCCGCTCTGACTCGAGCCTTGCGCTCCTTGTATCCATCTTGCTCTTTGGAGGACTTGGTTATGAGGACCACCTTTGACTTCGCGCCCCTGTGGCGCTCCACCATTGGCTTCGACCACCTGGCCGACCTCGTCGACAGCACGCTCCGCCAGGCGAGCGAAGACCACTATCCCCCGTACAACATCGAACGCACCAGCGAGGATCACTACCGGATCTCGGTCGCCGTCGCCGGCTTCGGAGCCGACGACATCGCCGTGACGGCTGAGCAGAATGCGCTCACGATCGAGGGCAGGAAGCCCGAGGAAGCGGCTGGCGAATACCTGTACCGGGGCATCGCCGCGCGTCCTTTCCGGCGCGTGTTCAACCTCGCCGACTACGTTCAGGTGAAGGAGGCCTCCTTCCGCGACGGACTGCTGATCATCGATCTCGTCCGCGAGGTGCCGGAAGCCATGAAGCCGCGCCGGATCCAGATCGGAAGCGGCGCCTCTCCCGCCTCGCAGATCGAGCAGAAGAAGGCGGCCTGACGCCTGACCGAGGTTCGACAGCGGAACGCGGCGCGCGCGAGCGTGGCCGCGCTCCCTGGCCCATGCAACGAAGGAGAAAAACCATGGCAGTTCGTGATCTCATTCCCTGGTCCAGAAACCAGGAGCTCGCGCCGGCGCGCGGCAGCCACGATCCGTTCATGACGCTGCATCGCGAAATGAACTGGCTGTTCGACGACGTCTTCCGCGGTTTCGGCGGCACAAGCCTGTCGGCGCTCATGGAAGGGCAATTCGGGTGGCCAAAGATCGAGCTCAGCGAGACCGACAAGGCGCTGACGATCTCGGCCGAGCTTCCCGGCATGACGGAGAACGACGTCCAGATCGAAATCGCCAAGGGGGTGCTGACCATCCGCGGCGAGAAGAAGAGCGAGCGCAAGGACGAAGGCAGATACTTCACCGAGCGTCACTACGGCTCGTTCCAGCGGCAGATCGCGCTCGAGGACGTCGCGGAGGACAAGGCCGAGGCTTCGTTCAAGAACGGCGTGCTGACGATCTCGCTTCCGAAATCGGAAAACCCGCGAGCGGGCGTCAAGCGCATCGCGATCAGCACACAGTGAAGACCGTTCGGGCGGCGGTTTCCGCCGCCCGAACCCACAGAAAACCGTCCCGACGAAAGGAGCTTAAAGGGAGGCAATCGATGACCAACGCCAACACGAACAGCGGCAATCTCTATCCATTCTTCCATCCTGCAGCGCACTATGCGTCTCCGGAGGACGTCCTGAATGACGACGAACTCTCCGTACCGGAGAAGCGGATCATCCTGTCGTCATGGGCGTCCGACCTTTTCGCCGTCGAATCCTGTCCCGCGCTACGAGAGATTCCCGGCATGGGGCACACGATCCGGCTCGCCGACATCCTCGCCGCGCTGCGGCGGCTCGACGGCGACGACGATCCGCCGCCCCCCGGGGGCGTGCCGATGCGGCTGCGGCTGCGGCGGCCCTGGGCCGCCGCCTTGCGGAGGTCAGCATGATGCTCACGCAGGCTGTCGTGACGATGGTTCTGCTGGGGCATGCTTGGCGACGTGGCCCGTGCGTTCCTTGCTTTCATGAGCGAATTGGGGACCGGCCCGCGCAGCGAACGTAGGTCGGCCGATCCGGATGCTGCAGCGACCCGGCGTTCCGACGGCGGCCGCGGAGCTTCTGCCGTCGCGGATCAGAGCGAAGGTCGACGACCTCTGCGAGGAGCGCGAGGCCCTCCGCAAATCGGGCGCCTCGGTTACCGGTCGATCTTAGCGAGCGAGAAAACGGAGGAACGAGCACCTGCCGATCTCAGTTGTCCTGCATCAACGTTTCTAAGAGGAGGATGCGATGGAAACGGAAAGGCGTGAAACAGGAACGCTGATCGGTAGCGACAAGGTCGAAGGCACCGCCGTCTATGGCGCCGACGCCCAGAAGATCGGCTCGATCGAGCGCGTCATGATCGACAAGGTTAGCGGCCAAGTATCGTACGCGGTTCTCGGCTTCGGCGGCTTCCTGGGCATCGGAGAAGATCACTACCCGCTGCCATGGCAGTCGTTGAAGTACGACATGGGCCTTGGCGGCTACCGAACCAATCTCACCGCGGACAGGCTCCAGGGTGCGCCAAAGTATGGCAACGACAACGCCTGGGATTGGGATGACCCCGGACGAGCGAGAGCAGTAAATGATTACTATTCCGGGTTCTGACGCTTGCCGGTAATCCCACCGGTGAGGGCGAGCTAGCCGACGGCGATCAAGGCGTCTGCCGCCGGCAGAAGCGTTCTGTCCAGGAATTTGAGGTGTCGGCGGTGCGAATACTCCTCATCGAGGACGACCCTCTCATCCGCGAGTTCATGGTGGAGGCTCTGCGAGAGGAAGGATACCACGTCGTCCATGCAGCCAATGGCGAGGACGCGCTGGCGTGGTGCGGGCGGCGGGTCGTCGACCTTCTCATCACGGACGTCAAGCTGCCCGGAAGCGTCGACGGATGGCAGATCGCCGAACGTTGCCGCGAGCATGATCCCGGACTCCCGGTGATCTATGCGACCGGTTTCTCGCCCGTCGCGCCCCGTCCTGTTCCCGGAAGTCTGACCTTGCAGACGCCCTATCGTCCGGAGGACATCGTCAGGGCCGTCAGGCGGGTAGCTCCGGATCAGGCGTAGGCGCCGCCAACGCCGCAGTGGAATTCCGCGAACGGCGGGTTTCGGCGACGCGCCAGGCGACCGGATTGCGTTGCGAAGCCCGACTAACCCGGGAGCGAATGCTCGAGGAAGAAGCGCAGCATCTCCCTCGTCGCGTCGGGCCCGCGCGGATCGGTGTAGGAGCCGGCGGGACTGCCGCCCGACCAGGCGTGGCCGGCACCGTGAACATTCCAGTGCTCGGAGACGGCGCGACCGTCCGCGTCGGCAAGGTTCGTGCGGGTGTAGGCGTGCCCATGGGGCACTCGTCCGTCGCTCACCTTCGCTTTCAAACCTGCCGCCTTGACGGACTGCTCGACAATCCGGTCGCCGTTGTTCGGATGCACCGTGGTGTCGCGATCGCCATGGAAAACGATGGTCGGGACTGTCGGTCCACCATCGGCAATTTTAGACCCGCCGCCCTGCCGCATGGCGACGAACGCGGAGGGAAGATCGCTCGCCGCCCCGCAGGCGAGGCCGGAATGGATCCCGACGGCCGCGTACAGATCGGCGTGGGTCGCTGCCATGATGGCGGCGGCCGCCCCGCCGGCCGACAAACCTGCGACGTAGACCCGCTTCGGATCGATCGGATAGTCCCGCATGACCTGGCGAGTGATGCCTGCGATCAGCGAAGGCTCCCCGGCGTCCCGCTGCTGGTCGCCCGTGCGAAACCAATTCCAGCATTTCGCCTGGTTGGCCCCACTGGGCTGCTCAGGATAGACCACGAAGCAGTTCTGTTCTTCCGCCAGGAAATTCATCCGGGTGCCGGCCGCGAAGTCGTCTGGCGACTGGGTGCAGCCGTGAAGCATGACCACGAGGGGAAGCGGTTTTTCCTGCGCGTGGCTTGGGACGAACAGCTTGTAGTTCCGGCTTCCATTCGCGCTGCGGAAGGTGCCTGCGATGAACCTCGTGCCTTCGGGTGCGATATCCGTCGTGGCAGGCGGAGCGCGGGTCATCGGACCACGCAGGTTGAGTCCGGGGAAGTCTTTCAAGCGATCGAAGCGTTGCAAAGGAGCGGGAGAAACCCGGATGGTTCGTCGGCTCTCCTTCTTCTCGACGACGCTGGCCTTCACGTCGATGGTCGGCGGCTCGAGCCGAGCTGGCGCGCCACGGGCGGTGCTGCCCGACGGCTGGGAGGCGCTCTCGCCGCGGAGCATGCGCTGCAGGAGCGCGGTGGCCTCGACCAGTTGTCCCGCACGCGTGAGACGCGTGGCCTCGGAAATCATGTTCTGATTCAGCATCGCATTCACCTTGTTCTGTCGGAGAGGGCGGCCTTGACCGCGGGAGTGGCGTGAAGGGCACCGAGCACCGAGACCGAAGCAATGGTGGCGCGGGCCAGCTCGGGGGTGACATCCTGGGCGATGGTCGCGAGACCCAGCACGTTGATGTGCAGCATCTCGCCGGCGCGCCGCGCCGCTTCGAGATCCTCGCGACTGTAATTCCGCAAGCCCAAGTCCAGGCTCTTTCGGACCGTCGACTGCTTCACGACGTCCGCGTGGCGTTCGAGCTGGTTGCGGATAGCCGTCCGGATGAAATCCGTGCGGTTTGAATAGAACCCTTCCTGCACCATCAGATCGACCTGCCCCAGATCGACATAGCCAAGGTTGATCGTGATCTTCTCGGTATCGGGGATCCGGGGTCGCAGCTCGCGCACATTGTCGGCCATGAAGGCATCCATTTCGACCATCCAATAGGATGGTGTAGGGATGTCATATGGATGTCCGGGGACGACGTTCAAGGGGCAGCGAAAAATCGATTAGCTGGACGCCGGTAGTTCGTCGGCCGGCCTCGTTTCGCGCCGATGTTCAGCGTTTGGCGCCGCGAATGCCGCAGCCGAGTGCCCCGCAGCGGCAGAGATCAATCCGCGGTATGCGCTTTCATACTCTCGCGCCATTCGGTCCGCGGAAAAGCGTTCCTCGAAGCGGGCGCGTACTTTTCGTCTGTCGAGCCGGCCCAGATCGCCCACGGCTCTGACCGCCTGCTCCTCGTTCTCGACGATGAAGCCGGTCACCCCGTCCTCGACGACCTCGGGCACGGAGCCGGAGCGGTAGGCGATCACTGGCGTCCCACAGGCCATCGCCTCGATCATGACGAGGCCGAAAGGCTCCGGCCAATCGATCGGAAACAGCAGGGCCGCGGCATCTGCGAGGAACGGCTGCTTCTTCACCTCATCCACCTCGCCGACGAGCTGGACCGCCCGACCGTCGATGTGGGGCTCAAGTTGCTTCTTGAAGTAGGCCGTCTCGCCGCGCGGAATCTTGGCGGCGATGCGCAAGGGCATTCCGGCGGCGCGCGCGATGCGGATGGCGTCCTGGGGGCCCTTTTCCGCGGTCAGGCGGCCGAGGAACGCCAAATAGGATCCTTGATCGAAAGACGGGCGAAAGTTGTTCGATGGCAGTCCGTGCTGGATCGTGGCGATCCAATTCGCCTCCGGCAACGGCAGACGCTGATGGTCCGATATCGACACGAAGCTCGCGCCGGGAAACTGCCGCAGCACCTCGGAAAGGCCCGGCAGGTCGAGCCGGCCATGCATGGTGGTCACGAAGGGCACGCCGAGCCGACTGAGCAGCGGAAGGGGCAGCCAGTCGATATGCGCGTGGATCACGTCGAAGTCTTTCGCGCGCTTTGCGATCGCCTCCAGCAGCACGGCGCAGGCGGCATTTGGATCGGCGCCCTTCCGTCCGAGACGCAGCGCGCGGGGCCACACGGAATGAAGCTCGCCTTTCGTCCGGGAGTCGCCGCTCGCGAACAGCGTGACGTCGTGGCCGAGCTCGACCAGTTCATCCACCAGCCATGCCACGACCCGTTCCGTGCCTCCGTACAGCTTCGGAGGGACACTTTCGGCCAGGGGAGCGAGTTGAGCGATGCGCATCGATGCCGATCCTCTAGACCGAAAACATCGAGCGGAAGAACAGGACGATGGCCGCGGAGGCGAGTTCTGAGACGGCCAGCAACGTCCAATCCGGCCTAGCGCTGTCGACCGCAGCTCGCCTGACGAGCCCCTCCACCAGCCTCAACATTCGTCTTCGGGAAGGCGCCCAAGGTAAGCCAGGCCGAATCCCGTGAGTTCTTCGGCATCGCTCACACGCGCTTCCCATCTCCCTTGCAGATGACGCTCCAGCAGGCAGCGGCGGGTGTCGGAAGCATCGACATCGCGATGCTTCGCCAGGTAGAGAGACCAGACCGTATGTACCGCCGTGCGCAGCGGGACGTCATCGACCATGTTCGGCTCCGACGAGAAGAGATCTCGCTGGATGCCAACTCGTCTCGGAAGATGAAGTTTCTACTTTTTCCCGAAAAATCGTGTCCCCGTCGAGTCGAGTCAACGGCCGTCCTCTCAACATGCATCAGGCAAACGTGTCGGCGGTCGCAATGTGACGCCGGCCAGCGTTTTGGCCAAGCAGCATCGCAAGCAGGCGGAGCCGGGCACAGCAAAATCATAGACGGCTGCTTACGGCCGCCCCTCGTCAGCAGCTTGCCGCGCTTTCGCGGCGGACCTCTGGTCCGCGATGCATCCGAGAGCGACGCAGACGATGCGGGACGCGGCGAGCACACCGAGGCCCCCGAGGTCCGCAGCAGGGACCAGTTCAACCAGATCGAAACCAACGATGCGCGCGCGCTGCCCAACGCCGTGCAATAGCTCCACGATGTCGAGATAGTCGAGACCGCCTGGTTGGGGAACGAGAACCGCGGGAATCACACAGGGATCGAGGCCGTCGCAATCGACGGTGACGATGCAACGGCAGCCCGGCGCGACCTCGTCGATGATCGGTTGCACGCCATGTTTGCGGACCGAGGCGGCGCTAAACAGCGTCGCGCCCCAGGCGCGGGCATCGGCAAGATCATTAGCCCGCGAGCCGCCGACGCCGCGTTGTCCCACCTGGATGATCCGCTCTACCCAGGGCATTTCGCTGACCCGGCGCATAGTGCTCGAGAATGTATGCTTCAGACCGGCGCGCTCGTCGCGCCAGTCCAGATGTGCATCGATTTGCAGAATGGTGACCGGACCAAATCCTTCGTAGCCGGCGAAGAAAGGAATAGGGGCGGAGTCATCTCCACCGAGGAGCAGAGGCACGGCGCCGGCCCTCAGAATAGACGCGGTTGTGGAGGAAATCAGCGATCGATTTTTCACCGGCGTCACCGGATTGGTCGGAAGATCGCCAAGATCAACCGCCCGTAGTCCCACTGGTATCAAAGGGCCATCCTGATCAAAATCCCAGCGTGAAGGATCTTCGGCAATCTGGCGTGTTCTTTCCCGAAGGGCTGAGGGAGCGCCGGCTGCGTGGCTGGCGCAGCCTGGCACATGAGGCGTCGCGTCCGGCGCGCCAAAGATCACGACATCCGCGCAAGACACTGAATCCCGCTTCGCCGCTGGGACGCCGAGAAAGGTTGCAGTGTTGTTCTGCGGGTTAGTCATCGCGTTCGGCAGACTGCACTCCATTGGCATGGGCAAAGGCACTCAAGCCGGGATCGGGCCCTTGTCTTCCCGATCCCGGCGTTACCGACAGCGCACGTCCATGCTCTATTCGGTTTGCTCGACCGCGGCGGGCATCTTCGCGACCGACATCAGCGACCGAGCTACCTGGTTAAGCAACTGATCGGCATTTTCCTCCTCCGCCAGCGACTTCGACAACAGGCTGACGATGGCGCTATGGCGTAGCTGCTGGGCGAGGTTGCGTGCTGTGGTGTAGCCCGCAATTTCGTAATGTTCGACGCGCTGCGCCGCACCGATCAGTGCCAGGTCAGCGGCAGCATCTTCCTTCTCTTCGCCCTCCGTCATGATTTCCTGACCTTCTTCGACAAGTCCCATCATGCCCTTGCAGGGCTTGGCCCGCGCCGATTTGCCAAGCAGTTCTAAACATTCGTTGATGCGCTCGATCTGGGTCTCGGTCTCGCCGAGATGCTGTTCGAACAGCTCGCGCAATTGGTCGAAACGCGCCGCTTCCGCCATCTTGGGAAGTGCCTTCGTCAACTGCTTCTCGGCGTGCAGGATGTCGCGTAATTCGTCGAGCAACAAATCGCCCAAGCCCGCCTCATCCGCCGGTGGCGAGCTTTCGGTCACGATCGCCGTCGCCGGACCGGGTTCTCCAGCCTGGATGGCCGGCGATTCCGTGAAGAGCCAGTCGCCGCCCTCGTTCCAGGGTCCGCGGGTGTCGATCTCGCCGTGATCGCCGGTGCCCGTGGAGTCGTTGAAGAATTGATCGACGAGGCCCGGTGTCGGCGCGATACGGCCGATACTGAAAGCCGGCTTGCTCATGCTCTCGAGCGCCAGCGAAAACGCCTTCATATGGGTGATCTCGCGGGTCATCAGGAACTGCAGGGCGTCCTTGGTGCCCGCGTCGTCGCAGAAATTGATCAGCCGTTCGTAGACGATCTTGGCCCGCGCCTCGGCGGCGATATTGCTCCGCAGGTCCACGTCGAGTTCGCCTGTAATCTTCAGGTAATCGGCGGTCCAGGCGTTGCCTTGCGAGTTGAAGAGGTTCACCCCGCCTCCACCTGCGATCGCGATCAGCGGATCGGCCTCGGCCGCCTGGCGGTCGAACTTCGCCGGCTTGAGGTGCATGCGGGCCAATGTGCCGACGACTTCCAGATGGCTCAGCTCTTCGGTGCCGATATCCATCAGGAGGTCTTTGCGATCGGGGGCTCCGCAGTTGAGGCCCTGTATCGAATATTGCATTGCCGCGGCAAGTTCGCCGTTGGCGCCGCCGAACTGTTCAAGAAGCATATTGCCAAAACGCGGGTCCGGCTCATCGACGCGGACGGTGAACATCAGCTTCTTGACGTGGTGATACATGGGAGATCCTCGGGCCTAAAGGGTGATCAATCCGAACGGTCAGGCGCTGCAGTCGTCCCTATCCTCATCGAAGTGTCGCGGTGGCAGTTGCCCGGCCCAAGTCCGGTGCTCTCATGTCGCCGCTCAAGTCATTGGATCCGCGCCTCCTGCGCTGCAGGAACGGATAGCTGCCAAGACATTTGTTGTGCGGGAGGCCTGTAGGAGGAGCATCAAATGGACAGCGAAGACGCCTTGGCGAAAGTGAAAGAAGTGTCGGAAGGCGTGCGGGAGACCGCCCGCACTGTGCGGCAGAGTCTCGAGGAGGGTCAGCCTCCGGGCCAAGCGCTCGGCTTTCTCCGCGAGGTGGTTCGTGAGGCTCCGCTTCCCTCATTACTCGTCGCTTTCATGCTTGGCTGCCTTGTCGCCCGCCGTTAGCCGGGAATGTCACGGTCGATCGAAAAGTCATCAAGCAGGGGCGACGATCCTCCCGAAAGAAGCGAGCCGATGAGCTCCGCGGCGAGGAGGCTGAAGGTGATCCCGTTACCGCCATAGCCAAAGGCCGCAGAGACATTCTTGGAGCCGGGCACTGCGCCGATGAGGGGCAGCCCGTCGCGGGTGGTGTCGAAGGCTCCTGACCAGGCGAATGCAACGTGGCTGGAGGTGCGGGGCCAGAGAGCTTTCAGGCGTTCCTTGAGCACCCTCACCTTTGCCGGGGTCGCCGCGTCACGAGCGTCGGGCTGAATAAGCCCATGATCATCCTCACCGCCGAAGATGATGCGTCCATCGGATGTTGTGCGGGCATAATGGTAGTTCTGGGTCGCTTCCCAGATGAGCGCCTGCCCCGGCCATAGATTATCCGCCTGCGGCGCAGTTGCGATCGCCCAACTGGAGGCCGGTTGTTGAGCCGTGGGCCGCACGATGTCCGGCATGACATAGCCTGTCGCAAGCACCACATGGCGCGCTTCGATCGAAAACCCGTCTTCGAGGCCGACGGTCACGGTCGAGGCGGTGCCGTCATAAGCAACCGCGTTGGCCTTCAGAAGGCGGGCGCCGCGCTTGAGTGACAGATCGAGTAGGCCGCGCGTGAGCAGAACGGGATCCGCGTCGGCTGCGTTCCTCGACAGGATGGCGCCCGCCCGGGCGATCGCGAAGCGTTGGAGAAGTTCGGCGTGGCCCAGTAAGAGGGATGGCAGATCAGCGCGGCTTCTGAGGCTATATTCGTCCTGGATGAGCTTCGGGCTGTCATCGGCGGCAAGATAGAGCGAAAGACGTGGCCGCATGTGGCACGCGATTCCGTACTGCGCAATCAACGCCCGTAATCCCCGAGCGGCCTGGTGACTGGCGCGGTAGCAGCGGACTGCCTTCTCGAAGCCGTAAAGCTGGGTGAGTTGGAAGAGCGGACGGTCGATTTCCCAAAGTAGCATTGCGGTGCTGGCGACCGTGCTGCCGAGGCTTGGAACCTCGCGATCGATGATGACGACCTGCCGACCCTGCCGGGTCAGGCGCTCGGCCAGCAGAGCACCGGTGATGCCGGCGCCGATGATTAGAACTTCACAATGAAAGCTGTCGGTGATCGGCTCTACGGATGGCGGCGGCAGCACCGCCCAGGGTGTGCGGGCGCTGCGCAGGTCGTCCTGTTCGATATCTTCGTCTTTGAAGATGGAGCGCTCCTAAAAACGTGACGTGAGCTTGTTACGCAGTTTATGTTTGAACCGGTCGCAAGGCCGAAACGGCCGGCGCATTGATCGGCTGGCCATTGGGCGCGAAGATCGAGCCGTGGCATGGACAGTCCCAGCAGCTCTCAAAGCTGTTCCAGTGCAGATGGCAGCCGATATGGCTGCAGCTTGCGGAATGCAGATGCAACTCGCCGGCTTTGTCCTTGTAGGCGGCGATCTTCTCGAGACCGCGACGCAGGACGGCACCCTCGCCCGGCGCAAGCTCCTCAAGGGAACCGATTTCGCCGGGCGCTATATATTCGGCAAGATTTTGCAGGATGGTCAGATTCTCGCGCAGGAAGTTTCGGGCGGCAGCTAGAGGTTTGCGATCGGGCGCATAGACCGGCTGCCACGAGCTCTCTTCGCCGAGAATGAGCGCCGTATTCAGCATGGCACCCATCACACCATGGGTCAGCCCCTGACCGGAATCGCCCATCGCAAGATAAACGCGCTCGCTGCCGGGCTCGCGGCCGATGAAGCCGGCATAATCGATCGTATCGAGAACCTGGCCCGACCAGCGGTGCGTGACCTTGCCAAGAGCCGGGATCAATCCGCGTACCCAGCTTTCCAGCCGGGCAAAGCGCGCCTCGGCGTCATTCGCCTCGCCGCTTTTGTGATCTTCGCCACCGACAAGAACGAAATCATGATCGACCGAACCCGGGTGCAGCCGCACATAGTGGTAGGGCTCCTCAGTGTCCCAGTAGAGCGCGTCGGGAAGTTCGCCACGCGCGATCGCAAAAGCGACCACGTAAGTCCGGTAGGGAGCGACCTTGGTATGCAGCTGGAATCGGTCGGCAATCGACGCGTTGGTCGCAATCACGGCGTGAGCCGCGGTGATCTGCCCTTGTGCGGTTCGCAACGTGACGCCGCCGTCCCGCTCGGCAACTTCTTCGATTGGGCTATTGGCAAAGAAGCGGACGCCGTTGGTCTCACAAACCGCCGCAACTCCAGCAAGGTACTTCAGCGGATGGAAAGTCGCCTGACGGGGATAACGAAGCACGTGGCGGCTTTCGCATCCCTTGAGCGGAACGCCGACCAGTCGATGGACCGGCGCGCCCGCTTCCTTCACCGCTTCCAGCTCCTGGTCGATGATCTCGGCCGGCATGCCGTGGCCCTGAAAGAGGTACCCATCCAGGCGCCGGAAGTCGCACGCGATCTTTTCGCTCGCCTGGATCCGCTCGATCCGGTCGACGGCGGCGGCCTGGCTTTCGTAGAATAGCTTGGCCATTTCAGCGCCGCGCAGTTTCTTGAATTCGGTCATCAGATCGTCGCAGAGCGGCGCAAGGTGCGCTGAAGTCCGCGCCGTCATGCCGCCGGCGATACCTTTGCGATCGATGACGATGACCGACTGGCCACGCTTGGAAAGTTCATAGGCGGTCGAAAGCCCGGCGATTCCGGAGCCGACGACGGCCACATCGCAATGCGCATCGCCGTTGAGCTCAGCCGCCTCGGGCAATATCTCCATGTCCATCCATAGCGAGGTGCTGACCATCCTGATCTCCGCGCAATAAAGCAAAACGCCGGCTCGGTGCCGCAGTTCCTCCTGCGACGGGAAGCGGCCTCCGCACCCCTTCGCAGGCGGACGGTCAGGGCGGCGACCCGACCGTTGCGGACGCTGCGGCAAAGGCGGCGAGGAACAAAGCCCAATGCGCGCCGTTCCATCGGTTTGCGATCAAGGAGTGACGTCATGGGACTATTCACAAAAGACATCAAGACGATGGACGATCTGCTGCTGCACGGTTTGCAGGACATCTATTATGCCGAGCAGCAGATCCTCAAGGCGTGGCCGAAAATGATCGACAAGGCCACCAACCGGGATCTGGTCACGGGCCTCAAGGGCCATCTCGAAGAAACGAACAAGCAGGTCGAGCGTCTCGAGAAGGCCTTTCAAAAACTGGGCAAGTCGCCGAGCGGTACACAATGTCCTATCATCGACGGCATCATCAAGGAAGCGGATGAGACGGCCGGCGAGATCGAAGACAAGACGGTACTCGATGCGGCGATCGTCGCTAACGCGCAGGCGGTCGAACATTACGAGATATGCCGCTACGGCACGCTGATCGCCTGGTCGGAAGAGCTCGGCCACGACGATATCGTGCGTTTCCTGACCACGAACCTGAACGAGGAGAAGGCAGCCAACACCAAGCTCAACACGGTTGCGTTGCGCAAGGGCGTCAACAAGAAGGCCTCCACCGCCGCCTGATCGCCGCCCAGGGGTCTGGCGCATGATCTCGCCAGGCCCGTACCGGTTTGTCCCTGCCGAGATCGACGGGTCGCGCCATGACCAATCTGACAAAACTGCCGAGCTGGGCCGACGACGACAACATCTTCGCCGTTGTCGAGACGCCGCGCGGAAGCTCGTGCGAGCTCGATTTCGATCCCAAGCTCGGCGTTTTTGCCCTGGCGAAGCCGCTAATGGCGGGTCTGACCTATCCTTACGACTGGGGCTTCATTCCCTCGACCAAGGCCGAGGACGGAGATCCGCTGGATGTGCTGATCCTGCATGACGCGCAGACTTATCCGGGCGTCGTGCTGCGCTGCCGGCCGGTCGGCATTCTCGAAGTCGAACAAAGGAGCAAAGGCAGGAAGGAGCGAAACGATCGTGTGTTTGCGGTGCCTGACCGGTCACCGCTCGAAACGGATCTCAAGGATATCCGTAATCTCCCCTCCCATGCGCGCGACGATCTCGAACAGTTCTTTCGAGCGACGAATGCGCTGGAAAACAAGGAACTGAAATTTCTCGGGTGGCATGGCCCAAACCGTGCGGCCAAGACCATCAAGCGTCTGGCTCGCTAGTCGGCCCGGTCTTACTGCACACGGCCTGTTTCAGGATTCGTCCGCACCCTTTACCGGCGTCGGTTCCTTGGAAGCGGCGAGCGCCGCCACCCGCCGCTCATCGTCGGCAGCCAGCGCCTCGATCTTCGAAGCGGCTTCCCGATCATTGATGGAAGCAGCCAAACGTCGACATCGCGACGCCTCCTCAATCAAGCGGGTAATCAGCTTCCCCGCCGGACTACGCAGGAAGGCAATTCACCGGCCGTCAATCGTCGACGCTCCAGCTCGCAAGGATGCTGGCAACGGGAGTCACCTCGATCTGCAAGCTGAACCGCTTGCTGTAGAGATTGATGAGCGCATCGTGACTTTCATCAGACGAGCTGCAGAGCGCGTCTTCGGCCAGGATAACACGGTATCCGATATCGACCGCGGCCAGCACCGTTGCGAGGACACAGACATCGGTCTCACCGCCGGACACGATCAGGGTGTCCACCTGATGCTCATCCAGAAAGGCCTGCAGCCGGCTATTGGTGAATGCGCAGTAAGTCTGGCGGTCGATGATTGTGGCGGGCGGCACAAAGCGTGTCAGGGCCGGCATCAGCTCAAGCAACGCCGGATCGACTTTGTCGCGTGTCACGCATTCCCATTTCTCATAATAGATTTTCCAGACGCCGCGCGCCTCGGCCTTGTTGTGGACCGGAATGAAGCGCGTGAAGACGGTACGTCGCGGCGTATGCCCAATAAGTCTGACCGCCTCGGGTAACGCGCGCTCCAGCCAGGGCGTTGCCCAGGGGGCACCCGGCGCGAATAACCTTTGCATGTCGATGCAGAGGTGGACGGCATGCGGACCGGGGGGTGCAAGAAGCCGGCCCATGACTAAGCCGAGCCCTGGCGACCAAACCCCGTCAGTCGCCTTATGACGCGCTCGAGCACTGCACCGATCGCGAGACCCGCAAGAACATCACTTGCCCAGTGAGCCAGCAGGAGAATACGTGTCGACACCAGAACGGCGCCGAGGCCCCACGCAAGATTGCGCTTGGCGGGTGGCAGGACCGCGGCGGCGGATGCGAGGGCACCGACATGCACGGCGTGCCCCGAGGGGAACGCATCCAGCGCGCGGCCGGAGAGCGGGATGCCATGCACATGGCCGCGCACGGTGCGCCGGTCCGGCCGCACCTGGTCGAAACGCGTTTTTAGAAAGTGTGGCAACAGGACAGAGGCGAGCGTCGTCAGCAGCACATGATCGCTCGCGTGCCGCTGCGGCAGTGGTTTGGCGCGACACCAGAGCCACCATCCGATGGCAACCGCGGTCAGAATATGCTCATCCGCTCCCCAGGTCAGCGCGCCCGAAATCCGCTCCGGCAGCGGACGGGTGTGTCGCGCAATCGCACGCGCAAGTTCGATATCGGCGGACAAAGGATGCACTCGTATCGTCATCGACTGCCTTCTTTCGCAGTGTCCTTACGCCCTGCAGCAAACCGTAAAAAAGCAATTTGGAAAGCAGAACAGTTGTCCTGGTCTTTCAATCAACCGCCTCGAAAACCGTTCCCGTGAGGAACTGTGCGCCGGACGGACGCGTTGGATGCGGGGAACGGATCAATGGAGGAGAGAGCCATGGGCTTTGGACGAGGCGCATTGTTGTGGTTGCCGGGCATACCGCCGCCGATCATTCTGCTGCTCGCGATCTTCTGGCACCATTAAACCAGCGGCACAGGTCAGGCGAGCCTGTCGGCCAAAGGACTGTCGAAGTGCCCTGAGCAGCCCTGATGTAATATTCATGCGGTACCTCGCGCGCGCGTTCGGCATGCGTTGCCCGCTGGCCAATGAAGCCCGCATTGCTTCCTGACGTTGCAGACGGGTCGCTCGGCGACAGTCCCACCCCCGAGGAGCACATGGCAAGGGCCGATGCCAAAAAGCCGGATGGAAGTCTTTTGAAGCGGCTTGGACCCGGGCTGATTACTGGCGCGTCGGATGACGATCCGTCTGGAATTGGCACTTACAGCCAAGCGGGCGCGCAGCTCGGTTTTGGCATCGGCTGGACGATGCTCCTCAGCTATCCCCTGATGGTGGCGATCCAGGAGATTTCGGGACGAATCGGTCGGGTGACCGGGCACGGCATCGCCGGAAATGTCTCCCGCAACTATCCGGGTTGGGTGATCTGGTCGCTGGTCAGTCTTCTTTTTGTCGCTAACACCATCAATGTTGCGGCCGATCTCGGGGCCATGGCGGATGCCGCAAAGCTGGTGATTGGCGGGTCGGCGATCCTGTACGTCGTTGGCTTTGCGGTCATCTCCGTGTTGGCGCAGATCTTTATCGCTTACAAGCGCTATGTGGCGATCCTGAAATGGCTGACGCTGGCGTTGTTTGCCTATGTGATCGCGCTGGCGGTCGTCAAAGTGCCCTGGGCTGACGCCCTTAAGGGACTATTCATCCCGAAGATCGAATGGAGCGGCGCCTTTCTGACGACGCTGGTTGCCATTCTCGGCACAACGATTTCGCCTTACCTTTTCATCTGGCAATCCTCGCAGGAAGCTGAGGAGCAGCGCATCGATCCCAACAAGAAGCCACTTAAGGAGGACACACGTCCTCAAGAGCGCGAGCTCTGGCGCATTCGCCTCGATACGTTGATCGGCATGGCTTTCTCAAACCTCATTGCGATCGCGATCATCATCACGACAGCCGCTACCTTGCATCAGCAGGGGGTGACCGACGTGCAGTCATCGGCGCAGGCCGCGGCGGCCTTGAAGCCGATTGCGGGGGGCCTTGCCGAACTCGTTTTTGCACTCGGCATCATTGGTACGGGTTTGCTCGCCGTTCCGGTGCTGGCCGGCTCGACAGCCTATGCCATTAGCGAAGGCCGCAGATGGCCCGTTGGCCTCGCCCGCAAACCGCGGCAGGCCATGGCGTTTTATTCGGTGCTTGCCCTCTCGGTCGGCCTCGGTGTGGCGCTCAATTTCACGCCAATTGATCCGATCAAGGCGCTTTACTGGAGTGCGGTCATTAACGGGGTGCTGGCAGCACCGGTAATGACCGTTTTAATGCTGCTTGTCAGACGGCGTGACGTGATGGGCAAGCTCGTGGTCGAAGGCTGGCTGTATCGGCTCGGCTGGGCGTCGACGGCGGCGATGGCTCTTTGCATCGTCGGCATGGCGGTCAGCATGCTGATGCCAGGATCGTCCTAGAAACGGCGAGCAAGGAGGAATGGTGGACTACGCGCTACGCTTTCTGATTGGCGGCTTGGTCGTCTCTCTGTTTGCGGCCATAGACGACGTACTGCGCCCTAAGAGTTTCGCGGGATTGTTTGGCGCCGCGCCATCCATTGCTCTGGCAACGCTCGGCCTCGCCTTCTCAAAACATGGCGGCGACTATGTTGCGATCGAAGGCCGCTCGATGATCCTCGGTTCGATCGCGCTGGCGGCTTACAGCTTTGTGGTTTGTCAGTTGCTGATACGGGCCGAATGGTCGGCGCTCAAGGCAACTCTCGCCGCTCTCGCGATCTGGCTTGTGGCCGCGATAGGCCTCAAGCAATTTTTGATAGGCTGACCGCCATGGTTGTCCACTTCAAGTTCTCCGCGCTCAAGCAGGGACGACTTTACGAATATGTCGTGCGTTTTGCATTGGGCGGGTTGGCAACCGTGGTGGCTGGCCTTGTCGCGGACGGGGCGGGGCCGGAGGCCGGCGGGCTGATGCTGGCCTTTCCCGCGATCTTCTGTGCCAGTGCGACCTTGATCGAGAAGCATGAGCGTGAGCGCAAGGAGAAAAACGGCCTGCGCGGGCAGCGACGCGGAAAGGCTGCCGCCGCACTTGATGCCGCCGGTGCCGCTTGGGGAAGTCTGGGCCTTGCCTGCTTCGCGCTCTTCATCTGGTGGCAGGGACGCGCTTTACAGCCCGCGCTCTGCCTCGCAGCAGCTTCGCTCGTCTGGTTCGCGGTCGCCGTCCTCATGTGGCGCCTGCGGCGCGAACTACGTTTCGGAAGTCCCTCCTAAAATTTAAGAGTCGCCCGCAAGCCGAACACGGAAGCATTCTTGAGTGGCGTTCCGGCTAGAGCTCCTGACGAGTTGGTTGCTCCTCCACCGGGGTGAATGATGAACTGAAAATTGGGCTGCAGCGTCCAGCCGTCCCGGATCTGGTACTGATAGACGGCGGTCAAAAGCGCCTCGAAGCTTCGGGTCGGCCAGTTGGGATTGACGAGAGCGCGATAATCATTGTCGAGCGCTTGCGCGCGCCTTGAGACCCGTGCAAGGCGCATCCGCAGACAACACCAGTGTCAGCCTGAGCAATGGTGCGAGAGCGATTCACCAATTGCTGCCATCTACCTACTCCGAGGTAGGTCGGTCACGCTCATACACTTCGCGGCAGCTCTTCTTCGCCATGCTGCCGAAGTAGGTCGAGCAGCCGCTTGCGCATGATCATTCCGGGGCGATCGGACGGCATATGCATCTCGATCTTGCGGCCCATATCAACGATCGCATCGGGGTCGGTTGATTCCAGCATATCGCGATCGTCGGCGATGATCGCCGCGTCCCAATCGATCAACTCCCGCGTGGAGCACTCGGCTTCGGTGTCGTTGCGAAACAGCAACTGCACGACCTGAATCTGGCCGTCCGAGATCGGCGTCGCGCAGTTGAAGATGATGTGGCGGATACCGGACGGATATTCCATATCGAGGCGCCGGCAGAACGGCATGAACCATTTGTTGCGTTGATGCCGCCTGGTCGTCGGCTCGGTCGTTCCGGTGATCCTGTAAGCGCCAGGCGGATTTCGCACCGTGATGATGGTTTCAGCATCGAAGCCGAATTCGGTCTCGACGATCTCGTATTTCTCGGGCTTCGGTTGATTGATGTCACCGAAAGTCCCCTTGTGCACGAAGGCAAAGTGGGCATTGTCGAAGGAATTCTCCATTAGCCGCAGCGCGGCGGTATTCCACTTATCGTAGAACTGGTTGATGCGCCGATAGCCTGTCATCCCGTCTTCTGGAATTGCAGGGATGTCGCTCAAGGGCTCGTCGAGCGCGACCCAAACATAGCCATAGCGGGCCTGGGCTCGAAACGAGCGCGCCTTCGCAGCTCGGTATCCTGAAAGCCTGACATCCGGAAGTCGAGCGAAGTCGCGCGGATAGGTGGTGAGATCCTCGTTTGGCCCAAACTGAGCAGGGTTGACGAAGATGCTAAGCACGGTGATGTCGCATTGCGCCCGGCTGGCCTCAACCAACGCCATTTCTGCCCGGCGAGGGGCATGATCTGCTCTTGCGCGAAGGATCAATACCGCCACTTCCAGCGACGGTGACGCCACGAATTCTCTGAGAGAATGGTTTTCGCGGCAGCGCAGCCTCCTTTCGCAAAAGTGATGGAAGCCCAAAGAGCGCGGAGCGAAGGGAAAGGCAAAGGCACCCGGCGCGGGGCAGTGATAGCGACGCCGGCATGAAATGACGGCGGCCCCTAACGCGAGAGCCTCCGGCGAGCGACACATGATCTGCGCAAGGGATCGAAGCCGAAAGGCCGAGACGCGTTGCGGCTCGGT
>NZ_LBJZ01000005.1:94755-194435 GCF_028128935.1 Bradyrhizobium sp. CCBAU 11361 | reverse complement strand
CAAACCACCCATCAGCCGCCTCGGTCTCCCGAAGGACGACCTGTTGAGATTCCACAGCTAACCCACCCTACGATTCCTACGCACCCTCAACAAACATCAGCCGCCGCTCCAGCGCCGTCTGCCGCAGCTTCAATGCCTCGGCATATTCCGCCGACGCGTACCATTCGCGCGCCCGGGCCATCGACGGAAACTCGACGATGATCATGGTCTTCGGCGGCGGGCCGCCCTCCACCACCTCGGCGGCCCCGCCGCGCGCGAGGTAGCGGCCGCCGTATTGCGCGATCGTCTGCGCCGCAAGCGCGCGATAGGCCTCCATCGCACTCCTGTCGCGCACCTCGACCTCGGAGATCACATAGGCCGGCATGTGCGTCGCCTCAGGCAATCGTGTTGACGATGCCGCCTTCCGCGCGCAATGACGCGCCGTTGGTCGCGGACGCCTCCTTCGACGCAACATAGACCACCATGTTGGCAATCTCGTCGACGCTGGCGAAGCGCTGGATCAGCGAGCTCGGGCGATGCTGCTTGACGAAATTGGCTGCGGCTTCATCCACCGACTGACCGTTTTGTTTCGCGAGATCCTTCACGAAGGTCTCGACGCCCTCCGACATGGTCGGACCCGGCAGCACGGAATTGACGGTGACGCCGGTGCCGCGGGTGAGCTGCGCCAGGCCGCGCGCGACCGAGAGCTGGGCGGTCTTGCTCATGCCGTAGTGAATCATCTCGACGGGAATGTTGAGGCCGGATTCCGAGGAGATGAAGACGATGCGGCCCCAGTTGCGCTTGAGCATGCCCTTCAGATACGCGCGCGACAGCCGCACGCCGCTCATGACGTTGACCTCGAAGAAGCGGCTCCAGTCCTCGTCGGGGATCTCGAAAAAGTCCTTTGGCTCGAAGATCCCGGCATTGTTGATGAGGATGTCTACCTCCGGCAGTGCCGCCACAAGCGCCTTGCAGCCCGATGCGGTCGACACGTCGGCAGCAATGCCGCGCACCTTGCCACCCGCCGCTTCCAGCTTGCGCACGGCGGCATCGACCTTGTCCTGGCCGCGCCCGTTGATCACGACGCTGGCGCCCGAGGCGGCAAGGCCCTTGGCAATGGCGTGGCCGATGCCGGCGGTCGAGCCGGTCACCAGTGCAGTTTTTCCGGAAAGGTCGATGTTCATGTAGTATCTCCATCAGATCGATGATGGGCATATCGGGCGCGGCGGATCGGGCCGCAATCGGCACTCACCAATCAGTGAGACGCCAGCACTTTTCCTGCGACAACGTAGACACCCTGCCTGAACCGCGGCTGGAACGATTATTGCTAGCAGCACGGCGTCTCATGTGAACACGGAAGAATTATGCGATGAAGCGAACGGCTCTCACGATTTTCCTCGGACTGGTCGGCTTGATGGGCGGCAATTCGCTCGCGCCCGCTCAAACGGTCTATCCGGAAAAATCGTTGCAATTGATCTGCCCCTTCCCGCCGGGCGGCGCTTCCGACGTGGTCGCGCGCATTATCGGCAGCGAACTGGAGACGCGGCTCGGCAAGCCCGTGATCATCATGAACCGTCCCGGGGGCGGCACCACCATCGCGGCCAAGGAAGTCGCGCGCTCGGCGCCTGACGGATACACCCTGTTCTTCAGCTCAAACTCGAGCTTCACGCTGCCGGCAGCCGTGAAGGAAAGCGTGCCTTACGACGCGGCCAAGGATTTCGAGCCGCTCGGCCAGGTCGGCAAGATCACGCTGGCGCTGGTCACCTACAAGGACAATCCGGTCAACGACGTGGCCTCGCTGGTCGCCGAAGCGAAGGCCAATCCCGACAAGCTGTCGCTCGCATCCTTCGGCGTCGCGACCGTCTCGCATTTCGCCGGCGAGCTGTTCAAGTCCAGTGCCGGGGTCAAGATGGTCCACCTGCCCTACAAGGGCAGTGCACCGGCAATGAACGACCTCATCGGCAAGCACATTCAGTACCACGTCGACACCGTGATCGCCGTGAAGCCGCAGATCGACGCCGGCACCGTCAAGGTGCTCGCGGTGTTCTCGGGCAAACGCACGTCCTACCTGCCCGACGTGCCGACGCTTGCCGAACTCGGCTATGGCAACATCGACTTCGCGTCCTGGGGCGCGGTGGTCGCGCCCAAGGGGCTGCCGCCGGCCGTTCGCGACAAGCTGTCGGCGACGCTGGAGGAGATCATCAACAGCCCGTCCGTCATCGAGCGCTTCACCAAGGTCGGCTTCGAACCAGGCTTCACGCGCTACAGCGATTGGGCGGGAGCCATCGGCAAGGAGACCGCCGAGATGAAGGAGATCGCGCAAAGGGCGGGGATCAAGGAAGAATAGTCTCGCCGATCTTCGCCAGCCCCAAAACAAAAGCGGCGCCCGAGGGCGCCGCTTTCAATTCCGTACCTGCTGAAACGGCTTTAGCTAGCGCTACCTCTGAGAACGGCGCGCTCTTTCGTGCCGTCCAGGACCTGATCAAGATCCTTGGCGAAGGCGTTGACGAGCGCATATTCTGTCAAGAAGCGGATAGTGGCCGAGCTCGACGCGTCAATAACAGTCGCTTGGCGGTAGTCAGAGACAAGGTCGACTTGGACGAGAAGGATGCCTCTGGCGTTGTAGGGCTTGACCGTCACTCGAAGATGACACTGGAAATCTTCGTCTTTGCCCACACCACCTTCGATTGTCGGTGGCGCTGTCGAACTCAAGGGAAAGGAGCTCAGAGAAGTGACAAAGACCTCCTTTACATTCGACCGGTTGAACCACGCTGAAGCTTGGCCAGAAAATGTGCCTGATCTCACCACCGCCGTGAGTTCACCCAGCCATTGATCGTCCGGCACGTATGTGAGTTGTAATTCCGCATCACTCATGGCTCTAACGCCTCCACAATCCAAGCCAATTGCCACCTGGACAGCGCGGTAGCAACGAAAAGAGCGCGCAAAGCTGAGAGCAACAAAAAAGCGGCGCTCCAAGGCGCCGCTTTCTCAACTAAATGCCGGCCGGCTTACGCCGCCTCGGCTTCCTTCTCCTGCACCGGACCGGAATCCTGGCCCTTGGCATCGACGTCGCGATCGACGAACTCGATCACGGCCATCGCGGCGTTGTCGCCGTAGCGGAAGCCGGCCTTGATGATGCGGGTGTAGCCGCCCTGGCGGTCCTTGTAACGGGTCGCCAGCACGTCGAACAGCTTCCTGACCTGATCCTTGTCGCGCATCTCGGAGATGGCCTGGCGGCGCATGGACAGCCCGCCCTTCTTGCCGAGGGTGACCAGCTTCTCCACGATCGGGCGCAATTCCTTCGCCTTCGGGAGCGTGGTGACGATCTGCTCGTGCTTGATCAGCGCGGCCGCCATGTTGGCGAACATCGCCCTGCGGTGCTCGGCCGTGCGGTTGAGCTTCCGATGAACCTTGCCGTGACGCATGTGACTATTCCTTACGTTAAAACTGCCGCGACGGTTCGTCGGACATGTTGCTCAGGTGGGCTGCCTGCGTTCGCCCATTTAGTCATTCCGGACGGCGCGAGGCGACGACCCGGAATCTCGAGATTCCACAATGCGCAATTGCGCATTGGACGATGCTTGCGCATCGCCCCGGAACGCCGAATCTCAGTAGTGATCCTCGAAGCGCTTGGCGAGCTCGTCGATGTTCTCCGGCGGCCAGCCCGGCACTTCCATGCCGAGATGCAGACCCATCTGGGCCAGCACTTCCTTGATCTCGTTCAGCGACTTGCGGCCGAAGTTCGGGGTGCGGAGCATTTCCGCTTCGCTCTTCTGCACGAGGTCGCCGATGTAGACGATGTTGTCGTTCTTCAAGCAGTTGGCCGAACGCACCGACAGCTCGAGCTCGTCCACCTTCTTGAGGAAGGCCGGGTTGAAGGCGAGGTCCGGGATGATCTCCTGGGCGACTTCCTTGCGCGGCTCTTCGAAGTTGACGAACACGTTGAGCTGATCCTGGAGGATGCGGGCGGCGTAAGCCACCGAGTCATCCGGCGAGATCGCGCCGTTGGTCTCGATCGTCATGGTCAGCTTGTCGTAGTCGAGGATCTGGCCCTCGCGGGTGTTCTCGACCTTGTAGGAGACCTTGCGGACCGGCGAGTACAGGCTGTCGACCGGGATCAGGCCGATCGGCGCGTCCTCGGGACGGTTGCGCTCGGCGGGCACGTAGCCCTTGCCGGTCGCGACCGTGAACTCCATGCGGATCTCGGCGCCCTCGTCGAGGGTGCAGATCTGGAGGTCCGGGTTGAGCACGACGACGTCGCCGACGGTCTGGATGTCGCCGGCGGTGACGACGCCCGGGCCCTGCTTCTTCACGACCATGCGCTTGGGGCCTTCGCCCTGCATCTTGATCGAGATGTCCTTGATGTTGAGCACGATGTCGGTGACGTCCTCACGGACGCCAGCGATCGAGGAGAACTCGTGCAGCACGCCGTCGATGTGCACCGACTGCACCGCCGCGCCCTGGAGCGAGGAGAGCAGGATGCGGCGCAGCGCGTTGCCGAGGGTCTGGCCAAAGCCGCGCTCGAGCGGTTCGGCGACGATGGTCGCGAAGCGGGCCGGATCGCTGCCGGGCGTGACCTGGAGCTTGTTCGGCCGAATCAGTTCTTGCCAATTTTTCTGGATCGTCACTGTTTCACCCATACAGGCCAGTCGAACTGCCGTTGCAGACACTGGCGTTGGAGAAAGGCCGCAGGTCGCACCTGCGGCTTCTTGCAAAAGTCATTGCGGGCGCCGATGCGCCCGCAACCTCGTATCAAACGCGCCGACGCTTGCGGGGACGGCAACCGTTATGCGGGATCGTGGTCACATCGCGGATCGAGGTGACGGTGAAGCCTGCGGCCTGGAGCGCGCGGAGCGCCGACTCGCGGCCCGAACCGGGACCGGCGACTTCGACTTCCAGCGTGCGCATGCCGTGCTCCTGCGCCTTCTTCGACACGTCCTCGGCGGCAACCTGCGCCGCGTACGGGGTCGACTTGCGCGAGCCCTTGAAGCCCATCGTGCCGGCGGAAGACCAGGCAATCGTGTTGCCCTGCGCGTCGGTAATGGTGATGGTCGTGTTGTTGAACGACGAGTTCACGTGCGCAACGCCGGAGGCGATGTTCTTGCGTTCACGACGGCGAACGCGGGTGGCTTCCTTGCCCATTGAGTACCTTTCCTGGAGATCTCAAACGCCGCCGTAATGCCAGCGGCTACACCTGTGGAACGAAAGGCGCGTGGCGAACGGGTCATCCCCGGTTCGCCACACGCCGCGATTGGATTCGAAAACTTACTTCTTCTTGCCGGCGATGGCCTTGGCCGGGCCCTTGCGCGTGCGCGCATTGGTGTGGGTACGCTGACCGCGCACCGGCAGACCACGACGATGACGCAGGCCGCGATAGCAGCCGAGGTCCATCAGACGCTTGATGTTGATGCCGACCTCACGACGCAGGTCACCCTCGACGAGATAGTCGCGGTCGATGACTTCGCGGATCTGGAGCACTTCGGCGTCGCTGAGCTGATTGACGCGACGATCCACCGGGATCTTCACCTTCTCCAGAATCTCACCGGCGATCTTCTGACCGATGCCATGGATGTACTGGAGCGCGATCAGCACGCGCTTGTTGGTGGGAATGTTCACGCCGGCAATACGGGCCACGGCCTTCTCTCCTGTTGCCGGTCCTCGTCAGGACCAGGCTTTAAGTGCTTGTGTTCTCGGGCAGGTGTTCACAAACGCGAACACGACGCCCACCCCCGGTCTTCCTGGGGCCCGGCATCGTCTGAAACTATCCGACTTGGATGCGGGGCTTATTAAGGGATTCCGGGGGCTTTCGTCAACCGCTGCTAGCGCTTAGCTCGCTTTTTCGTGACCTTTTTTGCGGCCTTTTTGGCACCCTTTTTGACAGCCTTCTTGGCGGTCTTCTTGGCAGCCTTCTTTACCGTCTTTTTGGCGGTGGTCTTGACCGCCTTCTTGGGGCCCTTCACGGCCTTCTTGGCCGCCTTTTTAGCGGATTTGGCGGGTTTTTTGGCCGCTTTCGCCGGCTTTTTGGCTGTTTTAGCCTTGGCCGCCCCCTTCTTGGCCGACGCAGCCTTGGCCGCGTTCTTGGCAGTTCCCTTGGCAGTTCCCTTGGCATGCGTCTTGGGCTCGACTGCCCCGAGCGCCAGGAGCTGGCGGTGGATCGCACGGGTGACCTCGTCGATGGCCATCATGCCATCGATGGTCGAGAGCTTCCGCCGCTCGGAATAGTAGTGAATCAGGGGCTCTGTCTGGCTGCGGTAGCTGGCAAGCCGCTTGGTCAGCACCTCAGGGGTGTCGTCGAGCCGAACCTCCTCACCGCGCTCCCGCATCTGGACGACTCGGGTCTCGACGCGACTCAGCAGCGCGCTTTCGTTGACGCGGAGCTCGATCACCGCATCGAGCTTGAGGTGCTTGTGCCTCAGCAGCTCGTCCAGCGCCTCGGCCTGCGGCACGGTGCGCGGGAAACCGTCGAGGATGAAACCGTTCCTGGCATCCGGCTGGTCGATCCGGTCGGAGATGATTCCGACCACGATATCGTCGGGCACGAGGCCGCCGCTGGCCATGATCTCCTTGGCCTTCAGCCCGACCGGCGTTCCCGCCGCCACGGCCGCGCGCAGCATCTCGCCGGTCGAGAGCTGGACGATACCATAGCGCTGCACCAGCAGCTGCGCCTGGGTCCCCTTGCCCGACCCCGGCGGTCCCAGAAGTATAATTCTCATCGGCGTACGCCCCCCGGATTGGTGAGCGATACGTCGCGCACCTGTGTTTTGATATCAAGAGCGGTGCCAACCACAACCAGCGCTCCACCGCCATTGACGATCATACTATAAGGCAGCCCGATCCCGTAAAGCTCGAAGACCTCTGGAATCAACTGCAATGCCGTCAGGTAGACGGCTCCGACGACCGTCGTCAATGATACGACGCGGTCGAGATAGTCGGCAGTCGCCTCGCCCGCTGCAACACCGGGAATTGTACCGTTACGCTGCGCCAGAGATTTGGCCGTGTATTCAGGATCGACGACATTGGCCGTGTAGACGAAGGCGAGCACGAACACCGCGATCGATCCGAGGACGACGTGGGCCAGCGCACCAAACTGAAGTTGACGGTAGGCCGCGGCGATCCACGGCGCATCGGCACTAAAGACGTAGGTCAGTCCAGCCAGCGGCAGAAACAGGATCCAGGGCGCCACCGTGGCCGGCACCAGAAAGCCGGCGCTGTTGATCTTCACCGGAAGAACCGCCGAACGCGCGGGCAGCAGGCGATCTCCGATTTTGCGTTCGGCGAACTCGACACCGACATTCCGCCGCGCGCCCTCGACGAAGACGATCAGAGCGACGACCGCGATCCAGAAGACGGCGTGGAACAACACGAGATTGCCGGAGATCTGGCCGCTCTCCAGAAGGCTTGCGATGCCGGCGATATCACGCGGAACACTAACGAGAAAATTGACGCTGAGCAGCAGCGCCAGACCATTGCCGATACCGTGACGGGTGATCTGTTCGCTGAGCCAGATCAGGACGAACACACCGCCGACGATCGAGACCGTGGCTGCGAGCACGGACCATTCGTCCGGATCGGGGACCAGCGCCGGAATTGACTGGATGGTCGAGGCGTAGCCGTAGGCCTGGAAGGTGGAAAATGCCAGGGTCAGGATCAGCGTGTAGCGGGAGAGCTTGCGCCGGCCACGCTCGCCTGACCTCTCGAGCGCGCTCAGGCGCTGCCATACCAGCGAGAGAAGCCGAACGATGATCGCAGCGCTCAGATAGGGAAGGATACCGAGCGCGAAGATCGAAAGGCGGACCTTATGCTCAGCCGAGAAAGACAGGCTCTGCGCGCCCATCCCTGCGAACGGCACCTGCGTGCCGAGCCTGAAAAGGAGCAGCGCGCCGATCGTGATAGCGATGCGGCGCGCGAGCTCGGTCGTCATCTTGCGATGGGCTCTACCTGCGGCGGCCCCGCAGCTTCGACTTCCGGATCAGGCCCTCATACTGATGGGCCAGCAGATAGCCCTGCACCTGCGCCACCGTGTCCATGGTGACGCTGACCACGATCAGCAGCGAGGTGCCGCCGAAGTAGAACGGCACCGAGGCGTATGAGATCAGGATCTCTGGGATCAAGCAGACGATTGCCAGATAGACGGCGCCGAGCACGGTGATGCGCGACAGCACGTAGTCGATATATTCCGCAGTGCGCTCGCCGGGACGGATGCCCGGAATGAAGCCGCCGTGCTTCTTCAGATTGTCCGCGGTCTCGGTCGGGTTGAACACGATCGCGGTGTAGAAGAACGCGAAGAACACGATCAGCGCGAGATACATGATCAGGAACAGCGGACGGCCGTGGCCGAGCTGGGTGGTGATCCACTGGAACCATTCCGGCCCGCTGCCCGCATTGAAGTTCGCAACCGTCGTCGGCAGCAGCAGGAGCGAAGAGGCGAAGATCGGCGGGATCACGCCCGAGGTGTTGAGCTTGAGCGGCAGATGCGAGGACTGGCCCTCGAACATCTTGTTGCCGACCTGGCGCTTCGGATACTGGATCAGCAGCCGGCGCTGCGCCCGCTCCATGAACACGATGAAGGCGATCACGGCGACCGCCATGATGATGACGACCAGGATCAGACCGGTCGACATCGCACCCTGACGGCCGAGCTCGAGCATGTTGGCGAGCGCCGCAGGCAGTTCGGCGACGATGCCGGAGAGAATGATCAGCGAGATGCCGTTGCCGATGCCGCGCGAGGTGATCTGCTCGCCCAGCCACATCAGGAACATGGTGCCGCCGGTCAGCGTGATCGCCGTGGACAGGCGGAAGAACATGCCGGGGTCGCTGACGACGTTGCCAGCGCCTTCGAGGCCCACCGCGATGCCGTAGGACTGGAACGCGGCCAGGATCACGGTCAGATAGCGGGTGTACTGGTTCAGCGTCTTGCGGCCGGCCTCGCCTTCCTTCTTCAGCGCCTCGAGCTGCGGCGAGACGGTGGTCAGGAGCTGGATGATGATCGAGGCCGAGATGTACGGCATGATGTTCAGCGCGAAGATCGCCATGCGGTGGATGCCGCCGCCGGCGAACATGTTGAACATGCCGAGGATGCCGCCCGCCTGGGAGCGGAACACCTGCTCCCAGATGTTGGGATCGATGCCCGGCAACGGGATGTAGGTCCCGAGCCGATAAACGAGCAGCGCACCCAGGGTGAACCAGATGCGCTTCTTCAGTTCGTCAGCCTTGGCAAACGCACCGAAATTGAGGTTGGCTGCCAGTTGTTCCGCTGCTGAGGCCATCTTGGACTTTCTCCCGCCGCCTGTTGCGCCGTCATGCCCGCGGCCGGGCTACTTTAGCGGACGCCGGACATTATCTGGGGCTCGGCTTCGATAAGTCCACGTCCCGCATGCGTAAAGGCCCGCGAGCCGCGGGCCAATGACGCAGTTGTTACGCCGCCTCGCCTTCTTCCTTGGCAGGGGCGAGGATCTTCACCGAACCGCCGGCCTTCTCGACCGCGGCAATCGCGGTCTTGGTGGCGCCGTGCACTTCGATGTTGAGCTTGGACTTGAGCTCGCCGCGGCCGAGCAGCCGCAGGCCGCCCTTGGCGCGGCGCAGCACGCCGCCCTTCACCAGGGCCTCGACGTTCACGACGCTGCCGGTGTCGATCTTCTTGGCATCGACCGCTTCCTGGAGCCGGTCGAGATTGATCTCGGCGAACTCCACGCGGAAGATGTTGTTGAAGCCGCGCTTGGGCAGACGGCGATGCATCGGCATCTGGCCGCCTTCGAAACCCTTGATGCGCACGCCCGAACGCGCGGTCTGGCCCTTGCCGCCGCGGCCGGACTGCTTGCCCTTGCCCGAACCAATGCCGCGGCCGACGCGCATACGCTTCTTGCGCGAGCCGGCGTTGTCGGCGATATCGCTGAGCTTCATCGCCCTTCTCCTTGTGTCTTGCGCATGATCTTCACCGAAAACCGGCACCCAGTTTCGGGATCATGCGCCCTGCTTACTTCTCGTCGACGATACGAACGAGATGGTGAACCTTCTCGATCATGCCGCGCACGGCCGGAGTGTCCGGCAGTTCGCTGGTGCGGCCGATCTTGTTGAGCTTGAGCCCGATCAGCGTCGAACGCTGCGAGTGATGGCGGCGGATCGCGCTGCCGGTCTGCTCGAGCTTGATCGTCTTTGCGGCCTTGGCCATCTTGGTCTACTCCGAAAAGCTTCCGTTAGTCGGCAGCCGCCTCGGCGTCGCCGCCGATACGGCGGGACTGGAGGGTGGACACCTTGATATTGCGGCGGGCTGCGACCGAACGCGGCGAATCCTGGTGCTTCAGCGCGTCGAAGGTCGCGCGCACCATGTTGTACGGGTTCGACGAGCCGATCGACTTCGCCACCACGTCCTGGACGCCGAGCGTCTCGAACACGGCGCGCATCGGGCCGCCGGCGATGATGCCGGTACCGGCCGGAGCGGCACGCAGGTAGACACGGCCCGCGCCATGACGGCCGGCGATGTCGTGATGCAGCGTGCGGCCCTCGCGCAGCGACACGCGGGTCAGGTTGCGCTTGGCGGACTCGGTTGCCTTGCGGATCGCCTCAGGCACTTCGCGCGCCTTGCCGTGACCGAAGCCGGCGCGGCCCTTCTGGTCGCCGATCACGACCAGCGCTGCGAAACCGAAGCGCTTGCCGCCCTTGACGACCTTGGCCACGCGGTTGATGTGGACGAGCTTGTCGACGAACTCGCTGTCGCGCTCCTCGCGCTCCTTGCGGTCGCGTCCGCCGCCGCGTTGATCGCGTCCACCACGTTGTTCGCGTTCTGCCATTTTTCCAATCCTTCTGAGGCTTGCGCCTCAATCCTCAAATTCTGTTAGAAGCTCAGCCCGCTCTCACGCGCCGCATCGGCAAGAGCCTTGACGCGCCCGTGATAGAGGTAGCTGCCGCGATCGAACACGACTTCCTTGACGCCCTTCTCGGCGGCGCGCTCGGCCAGCAGCTTGCCGACCGCCTTCGCCGCATCGATGTCGGCGCCGGTCTTGCCGCCGTCGCGCATCGACTTCTCGAGCGAGGAGGCAGAGGCCAGCGTCTCGCCCTTCAGGTCGTCGATGACCTGGGCGTAGATGTGCTTGGACGAGCGGAACACCGACAGACGCGGACGGCCACCACCGGAGCGGCGCAGCTTCAGCCGCACACTCCGCTTGCGCCGGGCATTCGTAACCTTGGCTTTCGACATGACCGGCTCCGTTACTTCTTCTTGCCTTCCTTGCGGAAGATGAATTCGCCAACATACTTCACGCCCTTGCCCTTGTAGGGCTCCGGCGGGCGGTACGAGCGGATTTCGGCCGCGACCTGGCCGACGCGCTGGATGTCGCTGCCCGTCACCGTGATTTCGGTCGGCTTCGGCACCGTGATCGTGATCCCCTCGGGGATCGCGTAAACCACGTCGTGGCTGTAGCCGAGCGCGAGCTGCAGATTCTTGCCCTGCATCGCGGCGCGGTAACCGACGCCGGTGATTTCGAGCTTCTTCTCGAAGCCCTTGGTGACGCCTTCGACCAGATTCGCGACCTGAGCGCGAGCGGTGCCGTACAGCGCCCGCGCGCGGTTGGTCTCAACCCGCGGGTTCACCTTCACCTGGCCGTTCTCGAGCTTCACCTCGACGTCGTCATGGACGACGAACTGAAGCTGGCCCTTCGGCCCCTTCATCTTGACGGTCTGCCCGTCGACGGTCGCGGTCACACCCGACGGAACCGCAACCGGTCTTTTGCCAACACGTGACATGGATCAAAAATCCTTCTCAGAACACCGTGAAGAGGACTTCACCGCCCACATTCGCGTCGCGCGCGCTGTGGTCGGCCATGATCCCCTTCGGCGTCGACAACACCGAAATGCCGAGCCCGTTGTTGACCCGCGGCAGGTTCTTCACCGAGGCGTAAACACGACGCCCGGGCTTGGAAACACGTTCGATCTCGCGGATGACGGGCTCGCCGTCGAAATACTTCAGCTCGATCTCGATCTCGCTGCGGCCCGAGGAGTGCTCGACCGTGGCGTAGCCGCGGATGTAGCCCTCGCTCTTGAGCACCTCGAGCACGTTCTCGCGCATCCGCGAGCCAGGCGTGGAGACCTTGCTCTTGGAGCGCATCTGCGCGTTGCGGATGCGGGTGATCAGATCGCTGATTGGATCGTGCGTAGACATCTAAACGACCCTCCTTACCAGCTCGACTTCACGAGGCCCGGGACCATGCCCTTGGAGCCAAGTTCGCGCAGCGCGATACGGGACAGCTTGTTCTTGCGGTAGTTCGAGCGCGGACGGCCCGACAGCTCGCAGCGAAGACGCACGCGGGTCGCCGACGAATTGCGCGGCATCTCGGCGAGCTTCAGGGTCGCGGCGAACCGCTCCTCCATCGGCAGCGTCTTGTCGGCGATGATCGCCTTCAACCGCTCGCGCTTCGGGGCGGCGTTCTTCACCATCCGCTTGCGCCGGTTGTTCTTCTCGATTGAACTCTTCTTTGCCATGCTTGGCTCCTGGGTATCCGCGTTTGAGAGGCTTTAGGTCAGCGTCTCACTGCCGGAACGGGAAATTGAAAGCGGTCAACAAGGCCCTCGCCTCTTCGTCGGTCTTGGCCGTGGTGCAGACGGTGATGTCCATACCGCGGGCTTCCGTGACCTTGTCGAAGTCGATCTCGGGGAAAATGATGTGCTCCTTGATGCCGAGCGAGTAGTTGCCGCGGCCGTCGAAGCTCTTCGGGTTCAGGCCGCGGAAGTCGCGGACGCGCGGCAGCGCAACCGTGACCAGGCGGTCGATGAACTCGTACATGCGGGCCTTGCGCAGTGTGACCTTGCAGCCGATCGGCTGGTTCTCACGCAGCTTGAAGGTCGCGATCGCGATACGCGAATAGGTCACGATCGCCTTCTGGCCGGCGATCTGGGTCAGCTCGGCAGCGGCGGTCTCGGCCTTCTTGCGGTCGTTGACGGAATCGCCAACGCCCATGTTCAGCACGACCTTGTCCAGGCGCGGAACCTGCATGACGTTCTCGTAACCGAACTTCTCGGTCAGCGCCGTGCGGATCTTCGCATCGTATTCCGCGCGCAGGCGCGGCGTGTAAGCGGCCTCAGCCATCGATCTCAGCTCCCGAGCTCTTGGCGATGCGGACCTTCTTGCCGTCCGCCAGAATCTTGAATCCGACGCGGGTCGGCTTTCCGTCCTTGCCGACATACGCGATGTTGGACAGTTGGATCGGCGCCTCTTTCGAGATGATGCCGCCCTCCTGGGCCTGCGTCTGCTTCTGGTGACGCTTGACCATGTTGACGCCGCGCACGAGCGCCGTGCCGGCGTCGGGGCGAACCTCGAACACTTCGCCGGTGCGACCCTTGTCGCGACCGGTCAGCACGACGACCTTGTCGCCCTTGCGGATCTTCGCGGCCATCACAGCACCTCCGGCGCGAGGGAAATGATCTTCATGTGATTCTTGGCGCGCAGCTCGCGCGGCACGGGCCCGAAGATACGGGTGCCGACCGGCTCGGACTGGTTGTTGATCAGCACGGCGGCGTTGCGGTCGAAGCGGATGACCGAACCGTCGGCGCGGCGGATGTCCTTGCGGACGCGCACCACGACGGCCTTCATCACGTCGCCCTTCTTCACCTTGCCACGCGGAATCGCTTCCTTGATCGAGACGACAATGATGTCGCCGATCGTGGCGTAGCGGCGCTTGGAGCCCCCGAGCACCTTGATACACATGACACGGCGTGCGCCAGAATTGTCGGCCACGTCGAGGTTGGTCTGCATCTGAATCATTGATGCACCTCGTCCTCTTCTCTCTTGCGCCAGCCCAGCCGGCGCTCAACATTTACCTGAAGGCAGTCGGCTAAAGCCAACAGATCAGGCGCTTTTCTTGTGTTCGCCCCGGATCACGATCCAGCGCTTCAACTTCGAAATCGGCTTCGATTCCTCGATCCAAACCATATCACCCGGCTTGAACTCGTTGTTCTCGTCGTGCGCGTGATAGTTCTTCGAACGGCGGATCGTCTTCTTGTAGATCGGGTGCGTGAAGCGGCGATCGACGCGGACAACGACCGTCTTGGCTGTCTTGTCGCTGACGACCACGCCCTGCAAAGTACGTTTCGGCATCTTCGTAAGCCTCTTACTTCTTCTTCGCGCGCGTCTGCGCGGCGACGGTCTTGATCCGGGCGATGTCGCGGCGGGCCTCGCGCAGGCGCGAGGTATTCTCGAGCTGCCCGGTGGCGCGCTGGAAGCGCAGGTTAAAGCGCTCCTTCTTCAGGTTCAGGATGGCGTCATCCTGCTGGTCGGGGCTCATCGCGCGGATGTCTTCGATCTTCATCTGGGCCATGGCCATTACTCCGCAATGCGCTCGACGAAGCGCGTCTTGATCGGCAGCTTGGCGGCCGCCAGGGTCAGCGCCTCACGCGCTGTCTGGGTGTTGACGCCGTCGATCTCGAACAGCACCCGGCCCGGCTTGACACGCGCCACCCACAGTTCCGGCGAACCCTTGCCGGAACCCATGCGGACTTCGGCCGGCTTCTTCGACACCGGAAGGTCGGGGAACACGCGGATCCAGACGCGGCCGGCGCGCTTCATGTGACGGGTCAGCGCGCGGCGGGCGGCTTCGATCTGGCGCGCGGTGACGCGCTCAGGCTCGGTCGCCTTCAGGCCGTACTGGCCGAACGCCAACGTCGCGCCCGAAGACGCAACGCCGTGGATGCGGCCCTTATGCGCCTTCCGGAACTTCGTTTTCTTAGGTTGCATCATGGCTTTAAGCCCTCAAATTCCTGTGCTGGCTCAGACCGCAGCGTTGTCGCGGCGCTGACGGCCACCACGATCACCACCGCCGCCGGTCTCGCCTTCGGCCATTCTCTTGTCCTGGGCCATCGGATCGTGCTCGAGGATCTCGCCCTTGAAGATCCAGACCTTGACGCCGCAGGTGCCGAAGGTCGTGAACGCGGTCGCAACGCCGTAGTCGATGTCGGCGCGCAGCGTGTGCAGCGGCACGCGACCTTCGCGGTACCACTCCATGCGCGCGATTTCCGCACCGCCCAGACGTCCCGAGCAGTTGATGCGGATGCCTTCCGCGCCGAGACGCATCGCCGACTGCACGGCGCGCTTCATGGCACGGCGGAACGCCACGCGGCGCTCCAGCTGCTGCGCAATCGACTCGGCCACCAGCGTCGCATCGAGCTCCGGCTTGCGGATCTCGACGATGTTGATGACGACGTCGGACGAGGTGATGTCCGCGACCCGCTTGCGCAGCTTGTCGATGTCGGCGCCCTTCTTGCCGATCACCACGCCCGGACGGGCCGAGTGGATGGTGACGCGGCACTTCTTGTGCGGACGCTCGATCACGATGCGGGCGACGGCCGCCTGCTTGAGCTCCTTGTGCAGGATCTCGCGGATCTTGACGTCCTCGTGCAGCAGCTTGCCGTATTCCTGCTTGCCGGCGAACCAGCGGGAATCCCAGGTCCGGTTGATGCCGAGACGCAGACCGATCGGATTGATCTTTTGACCCATCGTTTTCTCCTGCGACCCTTAAGCCGCTGCTGCTTCGGCTTCGACCTGACGAACAATGATCGTCAGCTGCGAAAATGGTTTGTAGACACGGCCCGAGCGGCCACGGCCGCGGGCGGCAAAGCGCTTCATCACGAGGCCGTTGCCGACGAAAGCCTGCGCCACGACGAGATCATCGACGTCGAGGTCGTGGTTGTTCTCGGCATTGGCGATAGCCGATTCCAAGCACTTCTTCACGTCAACCGCGATCCGCTTGCGCGAAAACTGCAGGTCGGCGAGCGCAGCAGCCGCCTTCCGGCCGCGAATGAGCTGGGCGACCAGGTTGAGCTTCTGCGGGCTCACCCGCAGCATCCGGGCGACCGCCTTGGCCTCGTTGTCGGCGAGGCTCCGTTCGCGCTTAGGTTTGCTCATCGTTTAATCCTCAAGCCTTCTTGGCTTTCTTGTCACCGGAGTGGCCATGGAAGGTCCGGGTCGGCGAAAACTCGCCGAACTTGTGACCGACCATTTCCTCGTTGACGGCCACCGGCACGTGCTTCTGACCGTTGTAGACGCCGAAGGTCAGACCGACGAACTGCGGCAGGATCGTCGAACGACGGCTCCAGATCTTGATGACGTCGTGACGGCCGGACGCGCGCGCGGCATCTGCCTTCTTGAGCAGAGAACCCTCGACGAACGGGCCTTTCCAGACTGAACGAACCATGTCCGGCGTTCCTTACTTCTTCCGCTTGTGGCGGCTTAGGAGAATGAATTTGTTGGTCGACTTGTTGGAGCGGGTCTTCTTGCCCTTGGTCGGCTTGCCCCACGGAGTGACCGGGTGGCGACCGCCCGAGGTACGACCTTCACCACCGCCGTGCGGATGGTCGATCGGGTTCATCGAAACACCGCGGTTGTGCGGCTTGCGACCCAGCCAACGGTTGCGGCCGGCCTTGCCGATCGAGGTGTTCATGTGATCCGGGTTCGACACCGCGCCGATCGTGCCGCGGCAACGGCCGTGCACCAAGCGCTGCTCACCCGAGTTCAGGCGGATGATGACGTAGTCCTGGTCGCGACCGACGAGCTGGGCGTAGGTGCCCGCGGAACGGGCGAGCTGGCCGCCCTTCCCGATCTTGACCTCGATGTTGTGGATGATCGTGCCGACCGGCATGTTGCCGAGCGGCATGACGTTGCCCGGCTTCACGTCGACATAGTTGCCGGCCACCACGGAATCACCGACCGCCAGGCGCTGCGGCGCCAGGATATAGGCCTGGGTGCCGTCTTCGTACTTGACCAGTGCGATGAACGCAGTGCGGTTCGGATCGTATTCCAGCCGCTCGACGGTCGCGGGCGCATCGACCTTGTCGCGCTTGAAGTCGACGATGCGCAGGGTCTGCTTGTGACCGCCGCCGCGGAAGCGCACGGTGATGCGACCGGTGTTGTTGCGACCGCCGGAGGAATGCTTGCCTTCGGTGAGCGCCTTGACCGGCTTGCCCTTGTACAGGGCCGAACGATCGACCATGACCAGCTGGCGCTGGCCCGGCGTCGTGGGATTGAATGTCTTCAGTGCCATCGTCGTACGACCTTACAGACCGGTGGTGACGTCGATCCGGTGACCCTCTTCGAGGGTCACGATCGCGCGCTTGGTGTTCGACTGCGAACCGAGGTTGCCGCGGAAGACCTTGGTCTTGCCCTTGCGGACCAGCGTGTTGACGCTCTTGACCTTGACGTCGAACAGCTTCTCGATCGCTTCCTTGATCTGCGGCTTGGTCGCCTTCGCGGCCACCTTGAACAGGACCTTGTTGTGCTCGGACGCCAGCGTCGCCTTTTCGGTGACGACCGGAGCAACGATCACGTCGTAGTGGCGAGGCTCGATGTTCTTCGTCATTTGAAGCGCGCCTCCAGCGCATCGATGGCGGCCTTGGTCAGAACAAGCTTCTGACGGCGCAGGATGTCATAGACGTTGATGCCCTGGATCGGCAGCACGTCCATGTTCGGGATGTTGCGGGCCGCGGCGGCAAAGCCGTTGTTGAGCTCGGCGCCGTCGATGATCAGCGCGTTGGTCAAGCCCAGGCCCGAGAAGTGACCGAGCAACGCCTTGGTCTTCGCGGCTTCCAGCGCGGCCTTCTCGATCACCAGCAGATCACCGTCCTTGGCCTTGGCCGACAGCGCATGCTTGAGAGCCAGCGCGCGGACCTTCTTCGGCAGGTCGGTGGCGTGCGAACGCACCACCGGACCGAAGGCGCGGCCACCGCCACGGAACTGCGGCACGCGGGCCGAGCCGTGACGAGCACCGCCGGTGCCCTTCTGCTTGTACATCTTCTTGCCGGTGCGCCAGATCTCGGCGCGGCCCTTGGCCTTGTGGGTGCCGGCCTGGCGCTTGTTGAGCTGCCACTGCACGCAACGCGCAATGATGTCCTGGCGCGGCTCGAGGCCGAAAATGGCGTCGGAAAGCTGGACCGAGCCGGCTTCCTTACCTTCGAGAGTGGTGACCTTCAATTCCATCTCACGCACCCTCCTGCTGGGCCGCAGCCTCGGCTTCGCCACCCGCAACCTTGAACTTGCCGGGCTTCGGAGCTTCCTTCGGCAGCGGCTTCTTGACGGCGTCGCGCACGCGGATCCAGCCGCCCTTGGAGCCGGGAACGGCGCCTTCGACGAGGATCAGGCCGCGCTCGACATCGAGCTGAACGACTCGAAGGTTGAGCGTGGTGATGCGGTCGACACCCATGTGGCCGGGCATCTTCTTGTTCTTCCAGGTCTTGCCGGGATCCTGACGACCACCGGTCGAACCGATCGAGCGGTGCGAGACCGACACACCGTGCGTGGCGCGCAGACCGCCGAAGTTCCAGCGCTTCATGCCGCCGGCGAAGCCCTTACCGACCGAGGTGCCGGTGACGTCGACGAACTGGCCGACGACGAAATGATCGGCCTGGATCTCGGCGCCGACCGGGATCATGGCATCCGCGGTGACGCGGAACTCCTCGACCCGGCGCTTCGGCTCGACCTTGGCGACCGCGAACTGGCCGCGCTCCGCCTTGGGCATGTAAACGGTCTTGCGGCTGCCAGAACCGAGCTGGAGCGCGACGTAACCGTTCTTCTCTTCGGTGCGGTGGCCTACGACCTGGCAATTGCCGAGCTTCAGCACGGTCACGGGGATATGTTCGCCGGCCTCCGTGAAGACCCGCGTCATCCCGACCTTTTGTGCGATCACTCCGGAGCGCATCGGCTTGCTTCCTGTTCTTTCTGTCCGCTTACGCGAACGGGATCCAAAAATCTTAGAGCTTGATCTCGACGTCGACACCGGCGGCCAGATCGAGCTTCATCAAAGCATCGACGGTCTGCGGGGTCGGATCGACGATGTCGAGCAGGCGCTTGTGAGTGCGCATCTCGAACTGTTCGCGGCTCTTCTTGTCGACGTGGGGCGAACGGTTGACGGTGAACTTCTCGATGCGGGTGGGCAGCGGAATGGGTCCGCGGACCTGCGCGCCGGTGCGCTTCGCCGTGTTCACGATCTCGCGGGTCGACGTATCGAGGATACGATGGTCGAACGCCTTGAGACGGATACGAATGTTTTGGCCGTTCATTGCCGTGGTCTCTCTTCAGTGGGTGGCGAATAGCGAATAGCGAATGTCACCATTCGCTACTCGCCGGTCCCTATTCTCGTAATTACTCGATGATCGAGGCGACGACGCCGGCGCCGACGGTACGGCCGCCTTCGCGGATCGCGAAGCGGAGCTTCTCTTCCATCGCGATCGGCACGATCAGGTGCACTTCCATCGCGATGTTGTCGCCCGGCATCACCATCTCGGTGCCTTCCGGCAGATGCACGACACCGGTCACGTCGGTGGTGCGGAAGTAGAACTGCGGACGGTAGTTGGTGAAGAACGGGGTGTGGCGGCCGCCCTCTTCCTTGGTGAGGATGTAGGCCTCAGCCTTGAACTTGGTGTGCGGCTTGACCGAACCCGGCTTCGCCAGCACCTGACCGCGCTCGACGTCCTCGCGCTTGGTGCCGCGGAGCAGCGCACCGATGTTGTCGCCGGCCTGGCCCTGATCGAGCAGCTTGCGGAACATTTCGACGCCGGTGACGGTGGTCTTCTGGGTCGCACGCAGACCGACGATCTCGATTTCCTCGCCGACCTTGACGATGCCGCGCTCGACACGGCCGGTCACCACGGTGCCGCGGCCCGAGATTGAGAACACGTCTTCAACCGGCATCAGGAACGGCTGGTCGATCGGACGCTCCGGCTGCGGGATGTACTCGTCGACGTTGCGCATCAGCTCGAGGATGGCGTCGTGGCCGAGCTTCTTGTCCGAATCTTCGAGAGCGGCGAGCGCCGAGCCCTTGATGATCGGGATCTTGTCGCCCGGGAATTCGTACTTCGAGAGCAGCTCGCGGACTTCGAGCTCGACGAGCTCGAGCAGCTCCGGATCGTCGACCATGTCGCACTTGTTGAGGAACACGACGAGCGCGGGCACGCCGACCTGGCGGGCGAGCAGGATGTGCTCGCGGGTCTGCGGCATCGGGCCGTCAGCGGCCGACACGACCAGGATCGCACCGTCCATCTGGGCGGCGCCGGTGATCATGTTCTTCACGTAGTCGGCGTGGCCGGGGCAGTCGACGTGGGCGTAGTGGCGGTTCTTGGTCTCGTACTCGACGTGCGCGGTCGAGATCGTGATGCCGCGCGCCTTCTCTTCCGGCGCTTTGTCGATCTGGTCGTACGCGGTGAACGTCGCACCGCCGGTCTCGGCGAGGATCTTGGTGATCGCCGCGGTCAGCGACGTCTTGCCATGGTCGACGTGACCGATGGTGCCGATGTTGCAGTGCGGCTTGTTACGTTCAAACTTTGCTTTGGCCATTTGACTCTCCGTTCAATCGTCAGCTTGAGACCGACGACAATCAGGCAAACTTCTTTTGGACTTCTGCCGACACGTTGGCCGGCGCTTCTGCGTAGTGATCGAACTGCATGGTGAAGGTTGCGCGACCCTGGCTCATCGAGCGCAGGTTATTCACGTAACCGAACATGTTCATGAGCGGCACCATCGCGTTGATGACGTTGGCGTTGCCGCGCATGTCTTGACCCTGGATCTGACCGCGCCGGGAATTCAGGTCGCCGATGACCGAGCCGGTGTAGTCTTCCGGGGTCACCACTTCGACCTTCATGATCGGCTCGAGCAGGACGGACTTGCCCTTCTGCAGCGCTTCGCGGAATGCCGCGCGCGATGCGATTTCGAAGGCCAGCGCCGACGAGTCGACGTCGTGGTACTTGCCGTCGACGAGCTGAACCTTGACGTCGACCACGGGGAAGCCCGCGACGACACCAGAGCTCATCACGCTGTTGAGGCCCTTTTCGACGCCGGGGATGTATTCCTTCGGGACCGCACCGCCGACGATCTTGGACTCGAACTCGTAACCCTTGCCGGGCTCGTTCGGCTCGACCACGATCGACACTTCCGCGAACTGACCGGTACCGCCGGTCTGCTTCTTGTGGGTGTACTTGACCTCGGCCTTCTTGGTGACGCGCTCACGGAACGCAACCTGCGGCGCGCCGATGTTGGCGTCGACCTTGTAGGTGCGCTTGAGGATGTCGACCTTGATGTCGAGATGGAGCTCGCCCATGCCCTTGAGGATGGTTTGGCCGGACTCCTGGTCGGTCGACACGCGGAAGGACGGATCCTCCGCGGCGAGCTTGGCTAGCGCCACGCCCAGCTTTTCCTGGTCGGCCTTGGACTTCGGCTCGATCGCGATCTCGATGACCGGCTCGGGGAATTCCATCTTCTCCAGGATCACCTGCTTGTCGGGATCGCACAGCGTGTCACCGGTGCGCGCTTCCTTCAGGCCGGCCAGCGCGACGATGTCGCCGGCATAGGCTTCCTTGATGTCCTCGCGGTTGTTCGCATGCATCAGCAGCATGCGCCCGATGCGCTCCTTCTTCTCGCGCGTCGAGTTCACGACACCGGTGCCGCTCTGCAGGATGCCCGAATAGATGCGGCAGAAGGTGATGGTGCCGACGAACGGGTCGTCCATGATCTTGAACGCCAGCAGCGCGAGCGGCTCCTTGTCGTCGGCCTTGCGCACGACCTCGTTGCCGCGGTCGTCGGTGCCCTTGATCGCGGGCACGTCGATCGGCGACGGCAGGTAGTCGACAACGGCGTCGAGCAGCGGCTGCACGCCCTTGTTCTTGAAGGCCGAGCCGCACAGCACGGGATAGAACGCGCCGGTCAGCACCGCCTTGCGGATCAGCCGCTTCAGCGTCGCTTCGTCCGGCTCGTTGCCGTCGAGGAAGGCGGCCAATGCGTCGTCGTCGAGCTCGACGGCGGCTTCCACCATCTTCTCGCGGTATTCCTTGGCCTGCTCGACGAGATCTTCCGGGATGTCGACATAGTCGAACTTCGCGCCGAGCGATTCATCGTTCCAGACGATGCCCTTCATCTTCACGAGGTCGACGAGACCCTTGAAGTTGTTCTCGGCACCGATCGGAAGCTGGATCGCGATCGGCTTGGCGCCGAGGCGGTCGACGATGTCGGACAGGCACTTGAAGAAATCGGCGCCGGTCTTGTCCATCTTGTTGGCGAAGACGATGCGCGGAACCTTGTACTTGTCGCCCTGGCGCCAGACGGTCTCGGTCTGGGGCTCGACGCCCTGGTTCGAGTCGAGCACGCAGACGGCGCCATCGAGCACGCGCAGCGAACGCTCGACTTCGATGGTGAAGTCGACGTGGCCGGGGGTGTCGATGATGTTCAGGCGCTTGCCGGCCCAGAAGGCGGTGGTCGCAGCCGAGGTGATCGTGATGCCACGCTCCTGCTCCTGCTCCATCCAGTCCATCGTCGCGGCACCTTCGTGCACTTCGCCGATCTTGTGGCTCTTGCCGGTGTAATAGAGGATGCGCTCGGTCGTCGTCGTCTTGCCGGCGTCGATATGCGCCATGATACCGAAGTTACGGTAGTCCTCGATGGCATGTTGGCGGGGCATGGGGTGTTCCTTGCGAGTCCGTTTGTTTCGCCGTTACCAGCGATAGCGCGAGAAGGCGCGGTTGGCTTCCGCCATCCGGTGCACGTCTTCACGCTTCTTGACGGCGTTCCCACGGTTGTTCGATGCGTCCAGAAGCTCAGCCGAGAGCCGCTCGGTCATCGTCTTCTCGTTGCGCTCGCGCGCGGCCGAGATCAGCCAGCGGATGCCCAGCGCCTGCCGGCGGGTGGAGCGAACTTCGACCGGAACCTGGTAGGTCGCGCCGCCGACGCGGCGGGAACGAACCTCGATCGTCGGCATGACGTTCTCGAGCGCCTGCTCGAACACGCCGAGCGGGTTCTGCTTGGTCTTGGTTTCGATGATGCCAAACGCACCGTAGACGATGCCTTCGGCGACCGACTTCTTGCCGGCGTACATCACCGAGTTCATGAACTTCGTGACGATGATGTTCCCGAACTTCGGATCCGGGAGAACTTCACGCTTTTCCGCTGAGTGGCGACGAGACATTGAGCTGGTTCCCGCTTACTTCGGACGCTTGGCGCCGTACTTCGAACGACGCTGCTTACGGTTCTTGACGCCCTGGGTATCCAGAACGCCGCGGAGGATGTGATAGCGCACGCCGGGCAAGTCCTTGACGCGGCCGCCGCGGATCATGACCACCGAGTGCTCCTGAAGGTTATGGCCCTCACCCGGGATGTAGCCGATCACCTCGAAGCCGTTGGTCAGGCGCACCTTGGCAACCTTACGAAGCGCCGAGTTCGGCTTCTTCGGGGTCGTGGTGTAGACGCGGGTGCAAACACCACGCTTCTGCGGCGACTGCTGCAGCGCCGGCACCTTCTTGCGCGACTTCTGCACTTCACGCGGTTGAGCGATCAGCTGGTTGATCGTCGGCATCCTGGCCTTACCCTTTGTTCTGCCGCGGTCCCTTCCGGGTCCGCTGTCTTGGCGCGGCCCGTTGCCGGAACCGCAATTCTGTTCGGGCCACCCGCCCGACGAGGTCGCCCCGCACGGAACAATCCGCACAAAGCGAAATTGCGCCAACCGCTCCATCACCGAGCGGAAAGCGTTACGACGCCACAGAGGACCGCAGTTTCAGGCCAATCAGCATAAAGCTGCGGCCCGCGCACCGAGGTCATGCATCCGAATTCGACCTCAAGAGAACGAGCTCTAGAGACCTAAAATCGCACTGGCATTGCCTAGCTATGATCGACAGCGTTTGAGCGGCATTCGTCGAGGTTGGTGCCCGTCTTCAACGACCCCTGAGGGATCAACGGGTGGCCCGTTCCGACGTTGGCGATGCTCACCGCCTGTCGTTAAGTGAGGCGCTTTCTATAAGTGGGAATCGATCAAGTCAAGGCGAAACGACAGTCAGAAAGCGCTTCTCGCGCCTATGGAATTCGCCTGTTGGCCGCCCTCGCCGCGCTTCCACGATGTGGGAACGACGTGCCCATTCCGCTAGCCCTAGATCTATTTATACCCGGGTGATATATACTTTTATAACCCCAGCTAAGGCTTTTTTTCCTGTTGATGCGTCAAACTGCCGCCTTCGGCGGAGATTGGCCCCCATGCGGTACACCGACATTGCCATTATCGGCGGGGGATTCTCCGGCTCGATCGCTGCCGCAATGCTCGGCCGCGCCGGTATTTCGACGGTGCTGATCGATCCGCATGAGAGCTATCCGCCGGACTTTCGAGTCGAAAAACTCAGCGGCCACGTCCAGGTCGAGCGATTCCTGAAGACCGGAATCGCAGAATCAGTGCCGCGCCGCGCGACCTTTGCCGGCGAGAACTGGATCGCCCGCTTCGGTCGCCTGCTCGACAAGGCGCCGAGCCGGCAGTTCAACATCCTCTACGATTCGCTGGTCAACGCCGTCCGCGACGAAATCCCTGTCAGCGTCGAGCGCATCTGCGCCAAGGCCTTGGCGGTCGAGACCAGTCCGGAGCGGCAGAAGATCACGCTCTCCAACGACGAGACGATATCGGCCCGCCTGGTCGTGCTGGCCAACGGCCGGAACGTCGGCCTGCGCCACCAGCTCGGCATCGCCCGCAAGGTCGTCAGCGCCTGCCATTCGATCTCGATCGGGTTCGACGTGGTCCCGGCGGGACGGAATTCGTTCGACTTCCCCGCACTCACCTATTTCTCGGAGCGACCGAGCGATTGCATCCCCTACATCACGCTGTTTCCGATCGGCACGCGGATGCGCGCCAATCTGTTCGTCTACCGCGGCTTCGACGATCCCTGGCTGCGCGAGCTGCGCCGTGCACCCGCTGAAACGCTGGACGCCGCCCTGCCCCGGCTCAAGCGCATCACCGGCGCCTTCGACATCCCCGGTGAGCTGAAGGTCCGCCCGGTCGATCTCTACGTGAACGACCCTCGCGGCCAGCCTGGAATCGTGCTGGTCGGAGATGCCTTCTCGACCTCCTGTCCCGTCGCCGGCACCGGCTGCGACAAGGTCTTCACCGACGTCGAGCGGCTCTGCAACGTCTACATCCCGCACTGGCTTTCCTCCGACGGGATGAATGCGGCCAAGATCGCCGGTTTCTACGCCGATCCGGTCAAGCAAGCCTGCGATGCGTGGGCCGCAGCGAAGGCGTTCGACTTCCGCTCAGTCTCGACCGCGACGAGCCCTTACTGGACCGCGCAGCGCTGGGCGCGCTTCATCGCCTGGTCGGCTCAAGGCCTGCTGCGGCCGCTCGGAGGCGCCTTCGATCTGGAGCCGAACGTCCTCGGTCACTCCTCCTCGTCGTCCTCATCATCATCCTCGAGGTCGTCTTCATCCTCGTCGTCACCGTCGCTGTCGTCATCGGCCTGAGCCACCGCGCCATGCGGCTGGTGGATCTGGTCGTTCCACAGCTTGCGATAGGTGCCGTTCCTGGCGAGCAGCTCGGCATGCGACCCGCGCTCGATCGCCCTGCCCCCTGAAATCACGATGATCTCGTCCATCTCGACCACCGAGGTCAGGCGGTGGGTCGACCAGATCATGGTGCGGCCCTTGGCGACCTTGAGCAGCGTGCGGTTGATCGCAGCCTCCGTGGTCTGGTCCAACGCCGAGGTGGCTTCGTCCAGCAGCAGCACGGACGGGTTGCGGATGATCGCGCGCGCGATCGCGATGCGCTGGCGCTGGCCGCCCGACAGTGTATCGCCGCGCTCGCCCACCGGCGTGTCGTAGCGCTGCGGCAGGCTCATGATGTAGCGATGGATCTCGGCCTTCTTGGCCGCCTCCTCCACCTCCGCGTCGGTCGCGCCCTCCTTGCCGAGCCGGATGTTCTCGCGGATCGACATGTTGAACAGCATGTTCTCCTGGAACACCACCGCCATGCTCCGGCGCAGCGAATCCAGCGTCACCTTGCGGACGTCGACACCGTCGATGGTGACGCGGCCCTCGTCAGGCACGTAGAGCCGCAGGATCAGGTTGAGCAGCGTACTCTTGCCGGAGCCTGAGGGGCCGACAATGGCGATGCTCTTGCCGACATTGAGCTTGAGGCTGAGATTGTCCAGCACCGGCGTCTGGCTGCCTTCGTACTGGAAGGTCACGCGGTCGAAGGTGATGTCGTGTGTAATGCGCGGCAGATCGGGCGCGCCGGCACGATCGGCCCCGCGCGTCGGCTCGTCGAGCAGCTCCTGGATGTGCCGGATCGCGGCGGCCGAGGAGATCGACACCGGGATGAAATGCATCACATGGGCGATGTTGTAGGAGACCTCCCAGAACGCGCTCTCGAAGGTGACGAAGGTGCCGATGGTGATCTGGCCCTTGGTCGCCAGATACGCACCGATCGCGAGCACCACGAGGTGCAGGAGCAGCACCGAGATGGTGACCGTCCGCTCCACCATGGTCGACAGGAACGCGGCTGAGGCGATCCTGTTGCGGGTCTCGTCGTTGCGGAAGCTGAAGAAGCCGAACATCCGGCGTTGCAGGCTGAACGCCTTGATGACGGCCTGTGCCGCCACGTTCTCCTGCACCATGCCGAGCAGCGCGGATTCATTGAGCTTCTGCTCGTAATTGGCCTGCACCGCCTTCGGGGTGAGCATGCGCGGACCGATCAGCGTGATCGGAAACACCAGCAGCGCAACCACCGCGAGCTGCCAGTTCAGGAACACCATCAGGATGATGCCCGCGATCAATTCCAGGAACGGCAGCGCCGCGCTGTTGGCGAAGGTCTTGACCGAGCCTTCGAAGGCGGCGAGGTCGACGGAAAAACGCGACAGGATCTCGCCGCGCTTGGTGCGGCCGAAATAGGCCGCCGGCAGGTCCTGGACGTGCTCGAACAGGTGCTTGCGGACGTCGGAGATGATGCAGGCCGCGAGCCGCGCGTCCCAGCGCTCGTACCAGACCGCCACGATCGAGGTGAAGATGCCGGCGGCCGCGAGCACGCCGAGGATCTTGTACAGCGCCTGGAAATCCTCTTCGCCGAGCGCGTCGTCGATCAGGAACTTCAGGCTGAGCGGCATGATGACGTTGAACAGCGTCTCGACGACGACGCCGAATGCCACGAACGACAGCATCCGCTTGTAGTTGGTCAGATAGGGCTTGACGAAACCCACGATGGTCGCGAGCGCGCCGGCGGCCTCGCGCGCGGTAAAGACGACGAGGTCCTCGTCCTCATCGTCGTCATCGAGTTCCAGCTCGTCGTCCTCCTCGCCTTCGTCGTCCTCGTCGTCTTCGAGGTCCGGCTTGGCGGTGGGGGCAAGCTTGTCGAGCTCGGCCGCCTCTTCCACGGCGAGCTTCTGTTTGTCTGGAGAAGGAGGCTTGGACGCCATGAAACCAACGAATGCTGACGGCCGGCATGGACCGCAGAGAAAGCAGGAAATAGCGGAAACCGCTACTGCACTGATTCTATGCGATCAGGATGAATTCGGCAAAGCAATTGGCGAATCCGCTCCGATCCTTGCGGCTAGTCGTCGTCCCCGTCTTCGACCTTGTCGAAGAAGGAATAGCGCAGACTGTCGGCGTCGGCGTACCACTGGCCCGGCCCCTTGTTGGCGGCGAGCGTCGCCTCCCAGAGCGCATCGGCGCAGTCCTTGCGGTGCATCGACAGGTCGAAGCCGTTGCCGAAGAACAGTTCGGACCATTCCCACCAGGTGCCGAGCTTCTTGACCCCGCGCAGGAGGTCGTAGCGGTCGATCACGGCCGAGGCCATGTCCGAGGTGATCGAGCCGAACACGACGCCGGTCTTGACCACGCGGTTGAGCTCGCGAATCGCGCGGACCACCTGCTTCGGGGAAATGTGGCAGAGGCTGGTCTCGAACACGAAGTCGAAGGCGCCGTCCTTGAACGGCATGTCGGTGATCGAGCCGAGCTTGTTGTACTTCTTCAACGCCTTCGGCGTTTTGGCGTGGATGGCGCGGTTGTTCTCGATGCCGTAGGCATCGATGCCGCGCTCGCGCAGCGCGCCGACCAATTCGCCGCTGGCCGAGCCCGCGACCAACAGCTTGGCGCCCTTGGCCTTGCCCCAGACGATGCTGATCAGCCTGGCGAGGTAATCGGGATCGGTGAAATGGCGCCACGCCTCGCTATAGGGGCCGAGGCCGCGATAATTCTCGAAATAGTCGCGATCGATCTTGTCGGAGAGCGGCTTGTCGTCCTGGGCGCGCTCGCGGCGCAGGCGCATCATCTCGGTCAGGATGATGTCGGTCGCCGCATCCGAGGAGTCCAGCAAGCCGTTCAGCGTCGAGTCGAACAGATAGTCGCCGACCACGACGATGCCGGGATGCTGCTTCGGCTCGGGCCGGTGATTGGTCATGACGTCGCGCACGGGCAGTCCGCCGGGAATCGCGTTCACCGACGACAGCCAGCGGTGAATCTTGCCTTCCATGAAATGCGCACGCGCATCGCCGAGGGAAGCCGGCAGCGACTTCAGCGCGGCGTCGATCAGCTCCTGGTCCGAGAGATTGGCGAAGGCCAGCGCGTCGGAGCCGGGAATGAGCCAGTTCAACACGCCGTGCTTGCCGACGTCGTGGCGCGCGCCCTCGTTGTAGACGCAGCAGCCGCCGAAGGCTTCCGACATGAACCAGGCGCCGGCAATCTTGTCGCCCCAGAATGGAGAGTCGAACAGGATCGAGACGCGCAGGTAATGCGCGGGGCGGTCGAAGTACGAGACGTGCTTGACCATCGACTTGCGGAGCTGCTCGCCTTCCCAGCCGACGGTGCCGAGCCAGGAATGCGGCAGGCAGACCAGCACGAGGTCGAAGTCGCGCGTCTCCGGCCCCTTGCCGTTCATCATCTTGAGCTGGTAGCGGCCGGTCGGCGCCTTGCCGACGGTAAGCACGCGGTGATTGAGCTGGATGTCGGCGTTGACCTCCGACTGGAGGCACTCGATCAGCTGCTCATTGCCGTTCTGGATCGAATAGAGGCCGATATAGCCGTCGACGTCCATCAGGTAGTTCTTGAGCGCGTTGAGGCCGTTGGTGTTGTGGCTCTCGGTCGCGATGTCGGAGCGCGCCATCACCTTGAAGAAGCGCTTTGCGGTCTCGTCCTCGACCTCCTCGTCGAGCACCTGCTCGGCGGTCTTGTAGGCCCAGGGATTCTCGTTGTCGTGCGCGCCGACGCCCTCGTAATATTCGATCGGCGACATCGCCTCGGCGCAGCGCTGGCGGAACGCCTCGATCGCGGCCGCGGTCTTGGCGCCATATTTGCGGCGCATGCCCGGCACGTCGTTCAGCAGCTCGCCGCCGAACTGCACCTGCTCGGCATCCATCGGAATGGTCTGAAGCCCGAAATGCTGGATCAGCTCGCGCAGCGGATCCGGGCCAGTCATCGAGTAGTCGTAGATCTCGGCAACGCCGGCCTCGTACATCGCGGGCGCGGAATCGAATTTGCGGGTGACGATCTTGCCGCCGAGCCGGTCGGATGCCTCGTAGATGGTGACGCGGCAGAGGTCGCCGAGCTTACGCTTCAGATACCAGGCGCTCATCAGCCCGCCGGGGCCGCCGCCTACGATTGCGAGATCAAGCATATGAGTTCCGTGGTCTCCGGCCCTGCCCCCGTCACGGGACCACCGGTCTAAACTCCCCTAGCAGAAGCGCTTTTACGCCTGAAGGAAAGATGAACAAAGGTTGATCCTGCATCGCAGCAAGCAAAGAAAGCAGCAAAAAGGCCGGCTTGCGCCGGCCTTTTCATTGTCCTCGGTATTCCTACGGATGAACCATCATTCCGCGGGCGGCAGCGCAGGAAGCTCCGCTTCCGGTGCGGGCGACACGACGGCCGCCTGCTTCTCGCGCTCGTCCAGGATCAGCTTGTCGCGCTTCATCGCGACTTCGCGGATCTTGGCCATGGAGGCGCCGGTGCCCGCCGGGATCAGCCGGCCGACGATGACGTTCTCCTTGAGGCCTTCGAGCGGATCGACCTTGCCGTTGACCGCCGCTTCGGTGAGGACGCGGGTGGTCTCCTGGAACGAGGCCGCCGAGAAGAAGGAGCGGGTCTGGAGGCTCGCCTTGGTGATGCCGAGCAGAACCGGCGTACCCGTGGCGATCTTCTTGCCCTCTTCCTTGGCCTTCTCGTTGAGCGCGTCGAACTCGATCTTGTCGACCTGCTCGCCGGAGATCATGTCCGTGTCGCCCTGGTCGGTGACTTCCACCTTCTGGAGCATCTGACGGACAATCACCTCGATGTGCTTGTCGTTGATGAGCACGCCCTGGAGCCGGTAGACCTCCTGGATCTCGTTGACCAGATAGGCCGCGAGTTCCTCGATGCCCTTGACCGCCAGGATGTCGTGCGGCGCCGGGTTGCCTTCCACGATGAAGTCGCCCTTTTCGACGACGTCGCCGTCCTGAAGGTGGATGTGCTTGCCCTTCGGGATCAGGTACTCGCGCGGCTCGTCGGTCTTGTCCATCGGCTCGATCGAGATGCGACGCTTGTTCTTGTAGTCGCGCCCGAACCGGATGGTGCCCGCGATTTCGGCGATGATCGCCGCATCCTTCGGACGCCGTGCCTCGAACAGTTCCGCCACCCGCGGCAGACCGCCGGTGATGTCACGCGTCTTGGCGCTTTCGGTCGAGACACGGGCGAGGATGTCGCCCGGATTGACCTTGGCTCCGACGTCGACCGAGAGAATGGCGTCGACCGACAGCATGTAGCGGGCATCGCCGCCACGGGCGAGCTTGAGCACCTTGCCGTCCTTGCCCTTGACCACGATGGCCGGACGCAGGTCCGAGCCGCCGCGGGTCGAGCGCCAGTCGATGACCACGCGCTTGGCGATACCGGTGGCCTCGTCGAGCGTTTCCGAGATCGACTGCCCCTCGACCAGATCCTCGAAGCCGATGGTACCTTCGACTTCGGTGAGCAGCGGACGGGTGTAGGGATCCCACTCGACGATGCGCTGGCCGCGCTTGACGGTGTCGCCCTCGTCGACGTGCAGGCGCGAGCCGTACTGGATACGGTGCGTCGCACGCTCGGTGCCGTCGGCATCGACGATCGCCACCACCATGTTGCGGACCATCGCGACCAGGTGACCTTCGCTGTTGCGGGCGATGGCCTTGTTCCGGATCACGATCTTGCCGTCGAAGTTGGATTCGACGAACGACTGCTCGTTGAGCTGCGCCGCACCACCGATGTGGAAGGTGCGCATGGTCAGCTGGGTGCCGGGCTCGCCGATCGACTGCGCCGCGATGACGCCGACCGCTTCGCCGTGGTTGACCGGCGTGCCGCGGGCGAGGTCGCGGCCGTAGCACTTGCCGCAGATGCCGTTGACGAGCTCGCAGGTCAGCGCCGAGCGGATCTTCACCTCCTGGACGCCACCCTGCTGGATGGCATCGAGGTGGCTCTCTTCCATCAGCGTACCGCGCTTGATGATCACCTTGCCCGAGCTGTCACGCACGTCTTCGCAGGCCGTGCGTCCGAGGATGCGCGAGCCGAGCGAAGCGACCACGGTGCCGGCATCGACGATGGCGCGCATCTTGATGCCGAGCTTGGTGCCGCAATCGTCCTGCGTGATGATGCAGTCCTGCGCGACGTCGACGAGACGACGGGTCAGGTAGCCCGAGTTCGCGGTCTTCAACGCGGTGTCCGCGAGGCCCTTGCGGGCGCCGTGGGTCGAGTTGAAGTACTCGAGCACCGAGAGGCCTTCCTTGAAGTTCGAGATGATCGGCGTCTCGATGATCTCGCCCGACGGCTTGGCCATCAGGCCGCGCATGCCGGCGAGCTGGCGCATCTGGGCCGGCGAACCGCGGGCGCCGGAGTGAGCCATCATGTAGATCGAGTTGATGTCGGCATCGGCTCCGCTCGCCGTCTTCTTGGTGGCGGAGATCTCCTTCATCATCGCCTTGGCGATTTCTTCCGTGGCCTTCGACCAGGCGTCGACGACCTTGTTGTACTTCTCGCCATGGGTGATCAGGCCGTCGTTGTACTGCTGCTCGAAGTCCTTCGCCAGCGTACGGGTGGTGTCGACGATCTTCCACTTGCCGTGCGGCACGACCATGTCGTCCTTGCCGAACGAGATGCCGGCCTTGAACGCGTTGTAGAAGCCGAGCGCCATGATGCGGTCGCAGAAGATCACCGTCTCCTTCTGGCCGCAGTGACGGTAGACCTGGTCGATGACGCCCGAGATCTCGCGCTTGGTCATCAGCTTGTTGATGATCTCGTACGAAATCCGCGGGTTCTTCGGCAGCAGATTGCCGAGCATGACGCGGCCCGCAGTGGTCTCGATCCAGCGCGTCGAGACCTTGCCGGTCTCGTCCATGCCCTGCCACCGATACTTGATCTTGGTGTGGAGATGGATGACCTTCGCGTGCAGCGCGTGCTCGAGCTCGGCCATGTCGCCGAAGATCTTGCCCTCGCCGGGCAGGCCTTCGCGCATGATCGAGACGTAGTAGAGACCGAGCACGATGTCCTGCGACGGCACGATGATCGGCTGGCCGTTCGCCGGATGCAGGATGTTGTTGGTCGACATCATCAGGACGCGCGCTTCCAGCTGCGCTTCGAGCGACAGCGGAACGTGCACGGCCATCTGGTCGCCGTCGAAGTCGGCGTTGAACGCGGCGCAGACCAGCGGATGCAGCTGGATCGCCTTGCCCTCGATCAGCACGGGCTCGAACGCCTGGATGCCGAGACGATGCAGCGTCGGCGCGCGGTTGAGCAGCACCGGATGCTCGCGGATCACCTCGTCCAGGATGTCCCAGACCTCGGGCCGCTCCTTCTCGACCAGCTTCTTGGCCTGCTTCACGGTGGTGGACAGGCCCTTGGCGTCAAGCCGCGAATAGATGAACGGCTTGAACAGCTCGAGCGCCATCTTCTTCGGCAGGCCGCACTGATGCAGGCGCAGCTCGGGACCGACCACGATCACCGAACGGCCCGAATAGTCGACGCGCTTGCCGAGCAGGTTCTGGCGGAAGCGGCCCTGCTTGCCCTTGAGCATGTCGGCGAGCGACTTCAGCGGGCGCTTGTTGGCACCCGTGATGACGCGGCCGCGGCGACCGTTGTCGAACAGGGCATCGACCGCTTCCTGAAGCATGCGCTTCTCGTTGCGGATGATGATGTCGGGCGCGCGCAGCTCCATCAGCCGCTTCAAGCGGTTGTTGCGGTTGATGACGCGGCGGTAGAGGTCGTTGAGGTCCGAGGTCGCGAAGCGGCCGCCGTCCAGCGGCACCAGCGGACGCAGGTCCGGCGGGATCACCGGGACCACGGTCATGATCATCCATTCCGGCTTGTTGCCGGAGTGGCGGAACGCTTCGACGATCTTCAGGCGCTTGGCGAGCTTCTTGTGCTTGATGTCGGAGTCGGTCTCCTGCATCTCGACGCGCAAGGAGGCCTCGAGCTTCTCGAGGTCCATGCCCTTGAGCAGCTCGCGGATCGCTTCCGCGCCGATCATGGCGGTGAAGGAATCCTGGCCGTACTCGTCCTGCGCCTTCAGATACTCGTCTTCCGACAAGAGCTGACGGTCCTTCAGCGCGGTGAGGCCCGGCTCCAGCACGACGTAGTATTCGAAGTAGAGGATCCGCTCGAGATCCTTCAGCGTCATGTCGAGCAGGAGGCCGATGCGCGAGGGCAGCGACTTCAGGAACCAGATGTGGGCGACCGGGGCTGCGAGCTCGATATGGCCCATGCGCTCGCGCCGGACGCGCGACAGCGTGACCTCGACCGAGCACTTCTCGCAGATGATGCCCTTGTACTTCATGCGCTTGTACTTGCCGCACAAGCACTCGTAGTCCTTGATCGGCCCGAAGATGCGGGCGCAGAACAGGCCGTCGCGCTCGGGCTTGAAGGTACGGTAGTTGATGGTCTCCGGCTTCTTGATCTCGCCGTAGGACCAGGACAGAATCTTCTCTGGAGACGCGATCGAGATCCGGATCTGGTCGAAGACCTGAGCCGGAGTCGTCGGATTGAAGAGATTCATAATTTCTTGGTTCATCGTCTTCTCCTCGCGCGCCGGTCGCCTCCGGCGGCAAATTCGAAAATCACTCGAGCGGGGCGCCCTGCCCTCAAGGCCTCAGGAGGGGCGCCAATGCCCGGCCGAGACGGCCGGGCATGAATGGTCGAATTACTCGGCCGCTTCCGACGTCGGCGCCGGTCCCATCTTGGAGTTGTGCAGGTCGACGTTGAGGCCGAGCGAGCGCATTTCCTTGACCAGCACGTTGAACGATTCCGGAATACCGGCCTCGAACGTGTCGTCGCCGCGCACGATCGCCTCGTACACCTTGGTGCGGCCGGCGACGTCGTCCGACTTCACCGTCAGCATCTCCTGGAGCGTGTACGCCGCGCCGTAAGCCTCGAGCGCCCACACCTCCATTTCGCCGAAGCGCTGGCCGCCGAACTGCGCCTTACCGCCCAGCGGCTGCTGGGTGACGAGCGAGTACGGACCGATCGAACGCGCATGGATCTTGTCGTCGACGAGATGGTGCAGCTTGAGCATGTAGATGTAGCCCACCGTCACCTTGCGATCGAACGGATCGCCGGTGCGGCCGTCATAGACGGTCGACTGACCCGAAGCGTCGAGACCGGCAAGCTTCAGCATCTCCTCGATGTCGGCTTCCTTGGCGCCGTCGAACACCGGCGTCGCGATCGGCACGCCGCGGCTCAGATTATGGCCGAGCTCGATCAGTTCGTTGTCGTTGAGCGACTTGATCGTCTCGTCCTCGCCGTAGACCTTCTTCAAGGTTTCCTTCAGCGGCTTGATGTCCTGCTTCGACAGGTAGGCATCGACGGTCTGGCCGATACGCTTGCCGAGGCCGGCGCAAGCCCAGCCGAGATGGGTCTCGAGGATCTGTCCGACGTTCATGCGCGAGGGCACGCCGAGCGGATTGAGCACGATGTCGGCATGCGTGCCGTCTTCGAGGAACGGCATGTCCTCGATCGGCACGATCTTCGACACCACGCCCTTGTTGCCGTGGCGGCCGGCCATCTTGTCGCCGGGCTGGATCTTGCGCTTCACCGCGACGAAGACCTTGACCATCTTCATCACGCCGGGCGGCAATTCGTCGCCGCGCTGAAGCTTCTCGACCTTGTCGAGGAAGCGCTGCTCGAGCCCCTTCTTCGACTCGTCGTACTGCTTCCGCATGGCCTCGATCTCGGCCATCAGCTTGTCGTTCGGCGACGCGAACAGCCACCACTGCGACTTCGGGTACTCCTCGAGCACCGCACGGGTGATCTTGGTGTCCTTCTTGAAGCCCTTCGGACCCGCAATGCCCTGCCGCCCCTCGAGGAGCTCGGCAAGACGGTTGTAGACGTTGCGGTCCAGGATCGCCTGCTCGTCGTCGCGGTCCTTGGCCAGACGCTCGATCTCTTCCCGCTCGATCGCCAGCGCACGCTCGTCCTTGTCGACGCCGTGACGGTTGAACACGCGCACTTCCACGATCGTGCCCTGCACGCCCGGAGGAACGCGCAGCGAGGTGTCGCGAACGTCGGAGGCCTTCTCACCGAAGATGGCGCGCAGGAGCTTTTCTTCCGGCGTCATCGGGCTTTCGCCCTTCGGCGTGATCTTGCCGACCAGGATGTCGCCGGCGCGCACTTCCGCGCCGATGTAGACGATACCGGCTTCGTCGAGGTTCTTGAGCGCTTCTTCCGAGACGTTCGGAATGTCGCGGGTGATTTCCTCAGGCCCGAGCTTGGTGTCGCGGGCCATCACCTCGAATTCCTCGATGTGGATCGAGGTGAAGACGTCTTCCTTCACGATCCGCTCGGAGAGCAGGATCGAGTCTTCGAAGTTGTAGCCGTTCCACGGCATGAACGCGACCAGCACGTTGCGGCCGAGCGCGAGCTCGCCGAGATCGGTCGACGGACCGTCGGCGATGATGTCGCCCTTCTTGACGATGTCGCCGACCTTCACCAGCGGACGCTGGTTGATGCAGGTCGACTGGTTGGAGCGCTGGTACTTCATCAGCCGGTAGATATCGACGCCCGACTTGGTCGGATCGAGATCTTCGGTGGCGCGGATCACGACGCGGGTAGCGTCGATCTGGTCGATCACGCCCGAGCGGCGCGCCGCGATCGCGGCGCCCGAGTCACGGGCAACGACGCCTTCCATGCCGGTGCCGACGAACGGCGCCTCGGCGCGAACCAGCGGCACCGCCTGGCGCTGCATGTTCGAGCCCATCAGCGCGCGGTTGGCGTCGTCGTTCTCGAGGAACGGGATCAGCGCCGCGGCGACCGAAACGAGCTGCTTCGGCGACACGTCCATGTAGTCGACCTTGTCCGGCGTCACCGGCAAGACTTCGCCGGCGTGACGGCAGACCACGAGGTCTTCGGTGAAGCGGCCCTTCGGGTCGAGCGGCACGTTGGCCTGCGCGACCGTGTAGCGGCCCTCCTCCATCGCCGAGAGGTACACGACCTCGTCGGTGACGCGGCCGTCCTTGACCTTGCGGTACGGCGTCTCGACGAAGCCGTACTTGTTGACGCGCGCGAAGGTCGCGAGCGAGTTGATCAGGCCGATGTTCGGACCTTCCGGCGTCTCGATCGGGCAGATGCGGCCGTAATGCGTCGGATGCACGTCGCGCACCTCGAAGCCGGCGCGCTCGCGGGTCAGACCGCCCGGTCCGAGCGCCGACAGGCGGCGCTTGTGGGTGATCTCCGACAGCGGGTTGGTCTGGTCCATGAACTGCGAGAGCTGCGAGGAGCCGAAGAACTCGCGCACCGCGGCAGCCGCGGGCTTCGCGTTGATCAGGTCCTGCGGCATGACCGTGTCGATGTCGACCGAGGACATGCGCTCCTTGATCGCGCGCTCCATGCGCAGCAGGCCGATGCGGTACTGGTTCTCCATGAGCTCGCCGACCGAACGCACACGGCGGTTGCCGAGATGGTCGATGTCGTCGATCTCGCCCTTGCCGTCGCGAAGGTCCACCAGCGTCTTGATGACGGAGAGGATGTCTTCCTTGCGCAGCGTGCGCTGGGTGTCGGGCGCATCGAGGTCGAGGCGCATGTTCATCTTGACGCGGCCGACCGCGGAGAGGTCGTAGCGCTCGGCGTCGAAGAACAGCGACTGGAACATGGCCTGCGCCGAATCCAGCGTCGGCGGCTCGCCCGGGCGCATCACGCGGTAGATGTCGAACAGCGCGTCCTCACGCGTCATGTTCTTGTCGGCCGAGAGCGTGTTGCGGATGTAGGCGCCGACATTGACGTGGTCGATGTCGAGCAGCGGCAGTTCCTTGTAGCCCTGCTCGTTGAGGGCCTTCATGTTCTTGTCGGTGATCTCCTCGCCGGCCTCGGCGTGGATCTCGCCGGTCTTGGGATTGACGAGATCCTCGGCGAGGTAGTTGCCGACGAGCTCCTCATCCGACAGACGCAGCGCCTTCAGCCCCTTCTCCTGGAGCTGGCGGGCGGCACGGACGGTGAGCTTCTTGCCGGCCTCGAGCACGACCTTGCCGGTGTCGGCGTCGATCAGGTCGTTGATGGTCGAGTAGCCGCGGAAACGGTTGGCGTCGAACGGAACGCGCCAGCCTTCCTTGGTCCGCTTGTACAGGATCTTCTTGTAGAACGTGGACAGGATCGCCTCGCCATCAAGGCCGAGCGCGAACATCAGCGACGTCACCGGAATCTTGCGGCGACGGTCGATACGCGCATAGACGATGTCCTTGGCGTCGAACTCGATGTCGAGCCAGGAGCCGCGATACGGGATCACGCGGGCGGCGAACAGCAGCTTGCCCGAGGAATGGGTCTTGCCCTTGTCGTGGTCGAAGAACACGCCGGGCGAACGGTGCATCTGCGAGACGATGACGCGTTCGGTGCCGTTGACGATGAAGGTGCCGTTCATCGTCATGAGCGGGATGTCGCCCATGTAGACGTCCTGCTCCTTGATGTCCTTCACCGACTTGGCGCCGGTTTCCTCGTCGATATCGAACACGATGAGGCGCAGCGTCACCTTGAGGGGGGCCGCGAAGGTCATGCCGCGCTGGCGGCACTCGTCGACGTCATATTTCGGCTGCTCGAACTCGTAGCGGACGAATTCCAGCATCGAGGTGCCCGAGAAGTCGGAGATCGGGAACACCGAGCGGAACACCGCCTGCAGACCCTCGTCGAGACGGCCGCCCTGGGGTTCGTCGACCATCAGGAACTGATCATAGGACGCCTTCTGAACCTCGATGAGGTTCGGCATCTCGGCGACTTCCTTGATGTGTCCGAAGAACTTGCGAACGCGTTTGCGACCGGTGAATGTCTGCTGCGCCATCGTGGCCTCTCATTTCGTCGCCCGCTCTGGGCGCGCCGTCCAGGACGCAGCTGCCGCCGCTCCCCGGGTTGAATTTTTCGAACCCGTTTTGGAGACCGAAAATCCAGATTCAGGCCGTCATGTCCTGAATCTGTTCTTCAGACCTTCAAAACGCAAAACGACGCGCGGGGCGCATAGGCACGCCCGCCCGTCTCAACGATTGTCTTCACGGACTGCAAAAGCCCGAAATAGCCTGCTCTCCCAACGGCTTACAGGGAAATCCGGAATCCCTGCCCACCGCGCTTTCGTGCTGTCGACCCGATATGGGGCGACAATAGTGCAGATTCGAGGGGTAAACCCTCCAATCCCCACACTTTTTCGTGTTCGGCCTGCGTCGGGACGTTCCGTCGCACGCCTTTTGCATCCGGCCCGCCCTCGCAAGGGTGGACCAAGATCCCGGGCCTCGCTCGACGCTCGCCCGGGATCTCGTGCCAGCAAGCTTGCGCTTACTTGAGCTCGACCTTCGCGCCAGCCTTCTCGAGCTGGGCCTTGATCTTGTCGGCTTCTTCCTTGTTCACGCCTTCCTTGACCGGCTTCGGAGCACCCTCGACGAGGTCCTTTGCTTCCTTCAGGCCGAGACCGGTGATGGCGCGGACTTCCTTGATGACCTCGATCTTCTTGTCGCCGGCGCTGGCGAGAACGACCGTGAACTCGGTCTTCTCTTCCGCCGGAGCGGCGGCAGCGCCACCACCAGCCGGGCCGGCCACGGCGACAGCCGCGGCAGCCGAAACGCCCCACTTCTCTTCGAGGAGCTTCGCGAGTTCGGCAGCTTCGAGCACGGTGAGGCTCGAGAGGTCGTCAACGATCTTCTGCAAGTCAGCCATTGTTCAGTTTCCTTACGTGTAAGTCTGGTTCGGGTTTGAGTTTTGCGAAGGGCGTCAGGCCGCTTCGCCCTTTGAGGCATGAGCCTGGATGACACGCGCGAGCTTGCCCGCGGGCGCGTTGGCGAGCTGAGCGAGCTTGGTCGCCGGGGCCACAAGCAGGCCGACGATCTTGCCGCGCAGTTCATCAAGCGACGGCAGCGAGGCAAGCGCCTTCACGCCGTCGACATTCAGGACGGTCTTCCCCATCGAGCCGCCGACGATGACGAACTTTTCGTTCGCCTTGGCGAATTCGATGGCGACCTTTGGCGCCGCTACCGGATCGTTCGAAGTGGCGATCACGGTCGGTCCCTTCAGCATGGGGCCGATGGCAACGACGTCAGTGCCTTCAAGAGCAATTTTGGCGAGACGGTTCTTCGAGACCTTCACCGAGGCACCCGCCTGCTTCATCTGCTGGCGCAGCTTCTGCATCTGGGCGACGGTGAGGCCGGAATATTGAGCAACGACCGCGACGCTCGTGGTCTTGAAGACCCCATTGAGCTGTTCGACCGCTTCTTTTTTTGCCGCTCGTTCCACAGCAAGCTCTTTCCGGTTGGCGGTCATCGCGAAAGCGGGACCGCCGGGTTGCACCCATCGTCCCGCCCAAACCTGAACCTCAGGGGGCAAACCCTTCGGACACGCCGGGCAAGACGACAATTCAAAGCCTGCCCTCCGGGAGCCCGTTAGAGCCCACGGCGTGTCGAGGTCCGAACCAGACCCGTTCCGCAAGCCAGCCCTTAAAGCTGGGTGCGAAGTGAAATCCGGTCTTCACCCGTCTATGCAGGCAATGCGATTAAGCCGTTGAGAAATCGAAATTTCCCGCGGGCGCCTGCAGTCTTGGACAGGACAAGGTCAGCCGGCGAACCGCCTGACCTCTGCCCGCATTCCACCAACCGACGGTTTTCCTTCCTTTTCCGGCAAATCCTCGCGGACGTCCTGAAAAGGAATGATCTCCTGTCGTGTCGGGTTTTCGGAATGCGTGCACGAACGCGCCAGCCTAGGCCGGCACGTCCGGAGGCGGTTCTTTAACCGCTCCGGGCCTGCTTGCCAAGAGCAAAATTCACACCAGTTCCAATCCGTTGCCGCAGGCGCTTGACCCGGGCTGACAAGGACCGATTCAGGCCGATTTGACCCCATAAGGCAGCCGCTTGCCCTCGAAAAACGCGCCGAGGTTCGCCAGCACGCAATTCTGCATGGCGACGTGCGATTCCAGGGTGTGGCCGCCGAGATGCGGGGCGAACACCACGTTGGGCAGCGCGGTCAGGGCGTCGGGGGCGTGCGGTTCCTTCTCGAAGACGTCGAGGCCGGCGCCGGCGATGGTCTTGTCGGTCAGGGCCGCCACAAGCGCCCGCTGGTCGATCACCGAGCCGCGGGAAATGTTGACGACATAGCCGTCCGCGCCGAGGCGCCCCAGGATATCGGCATTAACGACGTGCTGGGTCTCGTCCCCTGCCCGGACCGCGATCATCAGCACGCTGCACCAGTCGGCGAGCGCCTCCAGCGTCGGGAAATACTGATAGGGCAGAACGTATCTGGTGCGGCTGAAATAGCCGATTTCGCTCTCGAAGGCGGCGCAGCGTGCGGCGATCTTGCGGCCGATCTCGCCCATGCCGTAGACGCCGATCCGGCGGCCGGGCATGCCGGCCTGCGGGCGCATCATCGGCGAGGGCTTTGACGCGGCCCAATCGCCACTGCGGACATACTGGTCGGCGACCACGATCCGCCGCGTCGTCGCCAGCATCAGGGTCATCGCGATGTCGGCAACCGAGGCCGCATTGGCGCCCGGGCTGTGGCCGACCGCGATGTTGCGCACGGCGGCCGCTTTCAGGTCTATGCCGTCATAGCCGGTGCCGTAGCAGACGATGGCGCCGAGTTTCGGAAACAGGTCCATTGCTTCGGCCCCGAGCGGGGTGCCACCCGCAGTGAGCATCGCGCGAATGCCGCCGAGCTCGTCCGCCGAAAACACCTCCCGCGCGGGCTTGCCACCGGTGTCGAGCAGCTCGAACCGCTCGGCGAAGCGCGCCATCATCGTCTTGGGGAAGCGCGAGTAGATCAGGACCTTGTCAGCCATTGTTCTTGTTTCCGGTGAACGCCGCCACAAACGAAGAGGGGCGGAATCGGTTGCCCAATTCCGCCCCTCGCCTCATGCAATTTCCAAACCTCTAGCCGAGGCAAACCTTAGCCGAGAATGGTGCCCGGCTCGACCTTCACGCCCGGGCCCATTGTCGAGGACACCGCAACGCGCTGGATGTAGGTACCCTTGGAACCGGCCGGCTTCGCCTTCGAGACAGCGTCGGCCAGGGCCTTGATGTTCTCGACCAGCTTCTCCTCGGAGAACGAGGCCTTGCCGACGCCGGCCTGCAGGATGCCGGCCTTCTCGACGCGGAACTCGACCGAGCCGCCCTTGGCACCCTTCACGGCGCCGGTGACGTCCATGGTGACGGTACCGATCTTCGGGTTCGGCATCAGGCCGCGCGGGCCCAGCACCTTACCGAGACGGCCGACCAGCGGCATCATGTCGGGGGTGGCGATGCAGCGGTCGAAATCGATCGAGCCGTTCTGCACCTTCTCGACCAGGTCTTCGGCGCCGACGACATCGGCGCCCGCAGCCTTGGCCTCGTCGGCCTTGGCGCCACGGGCGAACACGCCGACGCGGAGCGTACGGCCGGTGCCGTTCGGCAGGGTCACGACGCCACGGACCATCTGGTCGGCGTGACGGGGATCGACGCCGAGATTGATCGCGACCTCGATGGTCTCGTCGAACTTCGCTTTCGCGCGTTCCTTGACCATCTTGATGGCTTCCGCGAGCGGGTAAAGCTTTTCGCGGTCAACACCTTCGCGGGCTTTGTTCAAACGCTTTCCGATTGCCATGACCGCTTACCCCGCCACTTCCAGACCCATCGAACGGGCAGAGCCCTCGACCATCTTCATGGCCGATTCGATGGTGTCGCAATTCAGGTCCTTCATCTTCTTCTCGGCGATCTCGCGCACCTGCGCCTTGGTCACCTTGCCGGCCTTGTCACGGCCCGGCGCCTTCGAGCCGGACTGGATCTTGGCGGCCTGCTTGAGGAAGTAGGACATCGGCGGCGTCCTCATCTCGAAGGTGAAGGAACGGTCCGCATAGATGGTGATGATCACCGGGATCGGGGTGTTCTTCTCTTCCTTCTGGGTCTGGGCGTTGAACGCCTTGCAGAACTCCATGATGTTGAGACCGCGCTGACCAAGCGCGGGACCGATCGGGGGCGAAGGATTCGCCGCACCGGCCGGGACCTGAAGCTTCAGGTATCCGGTCACTTTCTTTGCCATGTATCACTCCTGTTGTGCCGGACAGGCCGGCGGTTTCAGGTTCGTGGTCTGGGTCGGATGCGGCTGGCAACCGCCCTCTCCCTCCCACGGCCTCTCTTTGCGCGAAGCTTTTCGGCTTCACGCGCGACCCGCTCAGACCTTCTCGACCTGACCGAACTCCAGCTCGACCGGCGTGGCGCGGCCGAAGATCGACACCGCGACCTTCACGCGCGAGCGCGCCTCGTCGATTTCCTCGACCACACCGGAGAACGAGGCGAACGGGCCATCGGCCACGCGCACGTTCTCGCCGATCTCGAACGACACCGACGCCTTCGGCCGTTCCACGCCCTCCTGCACCTGGTGCAGGATGCGCATGGCCTCGGCTTCCGAGATCGGCATCGGCTTGTTTTCCGCGCCGAGGAAGCCGGTCACCTTCGGCGTGTTCTTGATCAGATGAAACGCCTCGTCGGTCAGCTTCATCTTCACCAGCACGTAGCCCGGGAAGAACTTGCGCTCGGCGTCGATCTTGCGGCCGCGGCGCACTTCCGTGACCTTCTCGGTCGGAACCAGCACCAACTCGAACAGTTCCTCGAGCCCGCGCTGCTTGGCCTGCTCGCGGATCGATTCGGCGACCTTCTTCTCGAAGTTCGAATAGGCGTGGACGATGTACCAGCGCTTGTCGGACAATTGAGCGGTTGCTGTAGCCATCAGTGAATGCCCAAGAGGAAGGTGATGAGGTAACGGATGATCTGGTCGGCGGCGAAGAAGAAGATCGAGGCCACGGCGACCATGACGAACACCATGATGGTGGTGATCGTTGTCTCGCGACGGGTCGGCCAGGTGACCTTGGCGGTCTCCGAGCGCACTTCCTGCAAGAACTTGAACGGGCTGACTGCCATCGTTTGATGTCCAACGTCCGTCGACAGACGCGAATGAATTTCAGGGATCCGAACAGCCGCCGTTGGCCCAGCCCTCTGTCTCGAAGGATGAGCCGGAAACCGGGCTCGATTGTTCGGGGATTTCAAAGCCGCGCCGGAGATCCGCGTCTAACGGGCCGGCTGCAGGTGGCGGGTATCTACTGCGAACGGGGCCAAACGTCAAGGTAGCGGCTCATCCGCCCGGCCTCCCCTCGCCCCCGCAGGCCTACGGCAGAGCCCATGCGAATCAACGGTTTACCGGGCCGGGCCGAGCAGCCCTCCGACGCTCGAACCGGCCTGACCGCCCGCCTCGCGCTGACGGCGGCCCCAGACCAGCGTCAATCGGCCCGGTCGACCATGGAAATGCCCGGCAACGGCACCACGAACTTTCCGCCGTCCGCGAAATAACCGGCATGCTTGGCCCGGATCGGGTCGACGTAGCGCCAGGCGAACACGACGACGAACGCCGGCTTGCGCTCGTAAAGGGCGGCGGGCGGCAGGATCGGGATGTCGTAGCCGGGGCCGGCCATCACGTTCCCCTTCTTGGGGTCGTCGTCCACCAGGAAGTCGATCTTGCCCTCCAGGCCGAACTGCGGCAGCAGGGTCGTGGTGCCGACGGAGACGCCATAGCCGGCGACGAGTTGACCGCGCGCGTGGGCGGCATCGGCCATCGCGACCAACTCGTCGCGAATGGCAGCGATCCGCTTCACGTAGGGCGCATAATAGGCCGGCTGATCGACGCCGAGCCGGTCTTCCTCGGCGATGAACCGCGCGACCTCCGCCGACGGCTTCTTCGCGCCGCCGGCGCGCTGCACCGTCACGCGAATCGAGCCGCCCTTGGTCCAGATGTGCTGGACATCGATCACTTCCATCCCGAGCCGCGCGAAGAAGCGCGTCAGCGGCTTGATGTTAAAATACGACAGATGCTCGTGATAGACGGTGTCGAGCAGGTTCTTCTCGGTGACGTCGACGCCGTATTGCGTTTCGAAGACGAACAACCCGTCCGGCGCAAGCACGTCGCGAGCCCCGATCACCAGCGGATCGAGATTGTCGACATTGGCGATCATGTTGTTGGCGATCACGACGCTCGCCGCACCGTGGCTTTTCAGGATGCGGTGCCCGACGGCGTCAGTGAAGAAATCGCCGATGGTTTCGATGCCCGCCTCGGTCGCGCGCCGCGCGATGTCGACGGCGGGATCAACGCCTAGCACCCGCATGCCACGCTCCTTGAAGAAGCCGAGCAGCGATCCGTCGTTGCTGCCGAGCTCGACCACCAGCGATCCCGGCGCGATTCCGAAGCGGCTGACGACGTCGCTGGCATAGCCTTCGAAATGCTGCCGCAGGCCGAGCGAGAGCGAGGTGGTGTAGACGTAGTTGCGGTACTGGATCTCCGGATTGCCGACATGGAGAATCTGGAGGTGGCCGCAGTCCCTGCACAGATGCAGCGCCATCGGCACCGCGGCCCTGAAGACCGGATCGTCGACGCTCGCGTCGGGCACCTGGAAGTTCGGCGTGCCAATGGGCATGCCGGCCATCGGGACGACAAGCTCTTGCTTGTCCGAATGACAGAGGCGGCAGGTATGACGGACGTAGAACAGGTTTTTCATCGTGGAACCAGAAAACGGAGAGATGCGCGCGGATGGGGCAATCCCACCCTGTGAAGATTAGATCGACGGCAATGGTTCAAGCGGGTCAGAGCTAACAGGAACGGGTTGACGGAAACGAGACGAGTCCGCAACCGGCCCAGATCGAGACCGCGCGCGATGTAGGCCGGCACGGCGATCGACAGCAGCGGCTTCAGCGAAAACAGAGCCGTCTGTTTAGACCGCAACTGCATCCGATACCCGCCTCAGGACGCCGGGTATTCCGCGCGACCGATGACGAGGTCGATCGCGGCCATCATCCAGAACTGGTGTGTGGTCTCCACAATGTTGTAGCTGCGGCTATCCACCCAGAAATTGACGTCGCCGAGATTGCGCAGGGGATTGTCCGCATTCATGCCCGAGAGCGTAATCACATCGAGCTTCATCGTCCGCGCCTGCGCGACCGCATTGAGAATGTTCTTCGAGCGCCCCGACGAACTGATCGCGACGAGGCAGTCGCCGGCGCGGGCGTTCAGCCGCACGGCGTGCGCGATCCAGTCCTCGAAACCGTAGTCGTTGGCGAGGCACGACATCATGCTTGCATCGCTGAAGCACAGCGCAGGCACCGACGCGTTCTTTGCCAGATCGATCGCCAGATGCGAGGCGATGCCGGCCGAGCCGCCATTGCCGATGAAGACGACGCGACCGCCCTGCTCGCGCGTGCGCAACCAGGTCGCCCGGGTGGCGGAGATCTCCGCAAAAATACTGTCGTCTATCGCCGTCGCGCGATGGAGGCGTCCCACGTAATCGTCCAGGAAGGCCTTGTGATCGGGATCGACGGACTCGGCAGGCATGGGCTGGCGACTCGATTGCAGCATGCCGTCGTGATACCGACTCTTACCAGGGATTGCAAAGGCATAATCCTTGCAAAACTTGCCTGCGGCTGCTAGTCGGCTTTCGGGTGTCACTCAACATTGGCGAGTCTGTTTCGCTGGGCATTCGCATCACGGGTTTCCCATGAAATGCATCGTTACTGGCGGCGCCGGTTTCATTGGAAGCCACCTCGTCGATCGACTCCTCGACGACGGTCATGAGGTGATCGCTCTCGACAATTTCGTCATCGGACGCCCCGAGAATCTGTCGTCGCACGCTGATTCGAGCCGGCTGAAGATCGTGCGGGCCGATGTCGCCGAGCTCGATTCGATCAGGCCGCACTTCGACGGCGTCGACTGGGTTTTCCATCTCGCGGCGCTGGCCGACATCGTCCCCTCGATCGAGTCCCCGATCCCGTATCATCGCGCCAATGTCGACGGCACGGTCAACGTCCTCGAAGCTGCGCGGCACGCGGGCGTCAGGCGCTTCATGTATGCGGCGTCATCGTCCTGCTACGGCATTCCCGACGTCTACCCGACACCGGAGAGCGCCGAGATCCGGCCGATGTATCCCTACGCCCTCACCAAGAATCTCGGCGAGCAGTGCGTCATGCATTGGTGCCAGGTCTACAAGCTTCCGGCCGTGGCGCTTCGCCTGTTCAACGTGTTCGGGCCGCGCCATCGCACCACGGGCACCTACGGTGCCGTGTTCGGCGTCTTCATGGCACAGAAACTTGCCGGCAAGCCCTTCACGGTGGTGGGCGATGGCGAGCAGACCCGCGACTTCACCTTCGTCAGCGATGTCGCCGACGCCTTCGTGACCGCCGCGCGCTCCGACGTCTCGCACGAAATATTCAACGTCGGCTCCGACAACACCTACAGCGTCAACCGGCTGGTCGAGCTTCTCGGCGGCGACAAGGTCCATATTCCCAAGCGTCCCGGCGAACCCGACTGCACCTACGCCGACATCACCAAGATCAAGCAGGTCCTGAAATGGGCGCCAAAGGTGAAATTCGAGGACGGCGTCGCGACGATGCTGAGGTCGATGGACCAGTACAAGGACGCGCCCTTGTGGACGGTGGACAAGATCGCCGACGCCACCAAGGACTGGTTCAAATATCTCGGTGACGAGGACGACGCGGCGGCCGGTACGCCGCGGAACGCAAGCCACTGAACAGGTTCGCCAGGTAGCGTTGCTACGAGTCGATCAATTCCGGTCGGCCGGCTGAGGTCGGTCGGCGTTTTGGGTAGTTCACATGGCTAACACTTCGACAGACAAGCCGGCTGTCCATCCGGCACCGCACGCGAAGATCAAGACGATCGAGGAACTGGGCGCGATCGCGCGGGCCGCGCAGGCCGAGGGCCGCACCGTCGCGCTCTGCCACGGCGTGTTCGATCTGGTGCATCTCGGTCACGTCCGGCACATCCTGGCGGCGCGCAACGAGGCCGACGTGGTCATCGTGACCGTTACGGCCGACCGTTTTGTCAACAAGGGCCCGGGACGGCCGATCTTCCCGGAGAGCATGCGCGCCGAGATGCTGGCCGCGCTCGGCACGGTCGACTGGGTCGGCATCAACCAGACCTCGAGCGCCGAGCCGGTCCTCGATACCGTGCGCCCCGACATCTACGTGAAGGGTTCTGACTACGAAAACCCCGAGGATGACGTCACCGGCAAGATCGCCACCGAGCGAGAGGCCGTCGAACGTCATGGCGGCCGCATCGTCTTCACACGCGACGTGACCTTCAGCTCGTCGTCGCTGATGAACCGCTACTTCGACATCTACGATCCCCCTCTGCGCGACTACCTCCAGAAGGTGCGCGAAAGCGGTGGCGCCGAGCGCCTGCTGAAGCTGATCGACAAGATCCAGGACATGCACGTGGTGCTGGTCGGCGACACCATCATCGACGAATACCAGTACGTCACGGCGCTCGGAAAGGCTTCGAAGGAAAACATCGTCGCCACCCTGTTCAAGAATGGCGAGCAATTTGCCGGCGGCGTCATTGCCGCGGCCAATCATGTGGCGAGCTTCTGCAAGTCGGTGGAGATCGTCACGACGCTGGGTGGCAAGGACTACCCGGAAGAGTTCATCCGTGCGCATGTCCGCCCGAATGTCACGCTCACGCCGATCCGCATTCAGGGCCGCCCGACGACCCGCAAATTACGGTACGTCGAGCTGGGATATCTGCACAAGCTCTTCGAAGTCTACACCATGGACGACACCCCGCTCGACGAGGCCGAGCGCAAGGAGATCGACCGCATCACCGCCGAGCGCGTTCGCGGCGGGGACGTGGTGATCGTCACCGATTTCGGTCACGGGATGATCGCTCCAAGCACAATCGCTGCCCTGATCGCCAACTCCAAGTTCCTGGCGATCAACGCCCAGAGCAACAGCGGAAACCACGGCTACAATCTGATCACGAAGTATCCGCGGGCGGACTACATCTGCATCGACGCTCCGGAAGCGCGGCTGGCCGCCACCGACAAGTTCAGCGACATCGCGTCGGTGATCGAGACCAGCCTGCACGGCAAGATCGACTGCGATAACATGATCATCACGCACGGCTCCTTCGGCTGCTACCCCTTCTCGTCGAAGACCGGCGTCGCGCGCGTGCCCGCTTTCACCAAGACCGTCGTCGATACCGTCGGCGCCGGCGATGCCTTCCTGACGATCACGGCGCCGCTGGTTGCCGCCGGCGGCAATATCGAGGACGTCGCCTTCATCGGCAACGCCGCAGGCGCGATCAAGGTCGGCATCGTCGGTCACCGCAACTCGGTCGAAAAGGCCCCGCTGGTCAAGTTTGTCACCGCGTTGCTGAAATAGCGCGCAGGAAGAATTCTGGAGAACGACTGTGATTGATCGGAAATGGAACGTGATGGTCACCGGTGGCGCCGGCTATGTCGGCAGCGTGCTGGTTCCCCAGTTGCTGGCAGCGGGCCACAAGGTCACCGTGCTCGACCTGTTCATGTACGGCGAATCCGTCTTCGACGCGGTTCGCAACAATCCGAATCTCCGCCTGATCAAGGGCGACATCCGCGATGAGACCGCGATCAACGAGGCCCTGCGCGGCAACAACGCGGTGATCCACCTCGCCTGCATCTCCAACGACCCCTCGTTCGAGCTGGACCCTGCGCTCGGCAAGTCCATCAACTACGACTGCTTCCGTCCGATGGTGCGCGCCGCGAAGAAGGCCGGCATCAAGCGCTTCATCTACGCCTCCTCCTCGAGCGTCTACGGCATCAAGGACGAGGCCGAGGTGACGGAGGAGCTGTCCTGCGAGCCGCTCACGGACTACTCGAAGTTCAAGGCGATGTGCGAGACCGACCTTGCCGACGAGGCCGCGCCCGGGTTCGTCGCCTGCACCGTTCGTCCCGCGACCGTCTGCGGCTACGCACCGCGGCAGCGGCTCGACGTCGTCGTCAACATCCTGACCAATCTCGCGGTCAACACCGGCCGCATCCGCGTATTCGGCGGAACGCAGCGCCGGCCCAACCTGCACATCGAGGACATGTCCGCGGCCTATCTGTTCCTGCTTCAACAGGACGACGCGAAGATCGACGGAAAGACCTACAATATCGGCTATGAGAACCACTCGCTGATGAAGATCGCCGACATCGTCAAGTCGGTGGTCGGCAGCAATGTCGACGTGGTCGTCGAGCCGACCGACGATCTGCGCTCGTACCATGTCTCTTCGGAGAAGATCCGCCGCGAGCTCGGATTTGCGCCGACCCACACCATCGAGCAGGCCGTGTCCGGCCTTGTGGATGCCTTCAAGGCCGGCCGCCTGCCGAACTCGCTCAACGACCCCCGGTACTTCAACATCAAGATGATGCAGAATATCAGCCTGAAGTGAGCGGCGTGCGGATCGGCATCGATTTCGACAACACGATCATCTGCTACGACAAGGTCTTTGCCGCCGTCGCGCGTCAGCGCGGGCTGGTGCCGGAGGGCTGGGAGGGACTGAAGACCGATGTGCGGGATCATCTGCGATCCCGCGCGGGCGGCGAGCTCGCCTGGCAAGGCCTGCAAGGCTTCGTCTACGGCAAGGGCATTGGCGGCGCTGAAATCTATCCGGGCGTGCGGGAATTCCTGGCGGCGTGCAGACAGGCCGGCGCGAAGGTGTACATCGTCAGCCACAAGACCCGATTCGGTCATCAGGATCCCGACCACACCGACCTGCGTGAAGCCGCACGCGGATGGCTGCGGGGGGCTGGCCTGATCGACGCTGCGGATTCGGCACTGGCCGTCGGCGACGTCTATTTCGAGGACACACTGGCCGGCAAGGTCGAGAGACTTGCGAACCTGAAGCTCGACACCTTCATCGACGATCTCGTCGAGGTGTTCGAGCAACCGCACTTTCCGAAGGCCACGCGATCGATCCTGTTCACGCGTTCGCAGCCCCCGCACCCCGAACACTGCAAGCCGATCGCGACATGGGCCGGCATCCGCCACGAGGTGTTTGCGGCATGAGCGAGCCCGACATCAGCGCGGTGGATGCAATGGCGATCGGCAGCCGTCTGGCAGGCGCCCCGGTCGCGGCCGCCCAACCGGCGCGATCCGGCGGCAACAACAGGGTGTTTCGGCTGGAGATGGCGGAGGGACCGGCCCTCGCCCTCAAGCATTATCCGTCCGACGGGCGCGATCGACTGGGACAGGAATATGACGCGCTCTCGTTTCTGTCGCGCCACGGCATCGCATTGACACCGCGCCCGATCGCGAAGGATTCGGATGCGTTCTGCGCGCTGTATCAATGGTTCGACGGCGAAGCCGCGGTGCTGCGCCCTCAGGACGGCGATGCCGATCAGCTGGCCGATTTCCTGATCGAGTTGCAGAAACTGTGCAACGCCGACGGCGCGCAAACCTTGCGGAACGCTTCGGCCAGCATCTTCTCGCCCAAGGAAGCCGTCGCCCAGTACGAGCAGCGCCTGGACGGACTGAGACGGGCCTCGGTTGATCATCCGGATCTGCGCGCGTTCATGGACGACAGCCTGATTCCCAGCACTGCCATCGCGGTCCGGCAGCTACGCCGGCGCTATGCGGAACTCGGCTGGGATCCCGCAGCGGACATTGCGCCCGCGCATCGCGCGTTGAGTCCCTCCGATTTCGGACTACACAATGCGCTGCGCGCCGCGGACGGCCGGCTGCGCTTCATCGACTTCGAATATTTCGGCTGGGACGATCCGGTCAAGCTGGTGTCCGACACCGCGATTCACCCCGGCAGCGATCTGCCCGAAGCCAAAGCAAATCGGTTGACCGAACGCCTCACACAAGCTTTCGCAGTTAGGGATGATGCGTTTGCGATCCGCCTTGACGTACTCTATCCTGTGTTTGGGGCGATTTGGTGCCTGATTGTCCTGAATGCCTATTTGCCGGAAAGCCGCTCCCGACGCGCCTTTGCTGCGCAAGGTGGCGACCTGACGGTCCGCCTCGCCGGTCAGCTCGACAAAGCCCGCCGGCTCCACCAAACGATTTGCCAACGTGATCCAGATCTCACCCCACGCTGAAGCCGCCCTCACCTGCACGCTCGACGAGCGCAGCCTTTACTTGCGCCGCCTGGTGCTCGGATCCGTCCGTTCGGCGGGACGCGGACATGTCGGTCCGGCCCTGTCGCTGATCGAGATGGTCCGCGTGCTCTACGACGACGTGCTGCGGATCGATCCGAACAACCCGCGCGATCCGGATCGCGACCGCGCCATCCTCAGCAAGGGACACGGTTGTCTGGCGCTCTATGCGCTGTTGGCCGACCGCGGCTTCTTCCCCCTGTCGGAGCTGGACGGCTTTTGCGGCCCGGACAGTATTCTGGGCGGACATCCAGAATACGGAATGGTGCCGGGGGTCGAGGCCTCGACCGGCGCGCTTGGACATGGCCTGTCGATCGGTGTCGGCCTTGCGCTCGCCGCGCGCATGCGCGAGCGCACCTACCGCACCTTCGTCCTGCTCGGCGACGGCGAGATCAACGAGGGATCGGTGTGGGAAGCTGCCATGGGCGCAGCCAAGCACGGGCTCGACAACCTGGTCGCGCTGATCGACTACAACAAGCTCCAGAGCTACGGGCCCACCGACTACGTGCTGCCGCTGGAGCCCCTCGCGGACAAATGGCGCAGCTTTGGCTTTGCCGTGCAGGAGCTCAACGGCCACGACGTCGGCGCCCTGCGCACCGTCCTGAAGCAGGTCCCGCCCGTTGCGGGCAAACCCACCGCGATCATCTGCCATACCGTCAAGGGCAAGGGTCTGCCGGCCGCAGAATCCAACGCCGATTGGCATCACAAGAACAAGCTGACCGACAGCGAGCTCGACGCGATTCGCGTCGCCGTCGGCGATTTTTGATCGGCATCCCATGCGCAACACCGCCATGAACATGGTCCACAAGCTCGCCGCGCGCGACGAGCGTGTGCTTTACATTGGCTCCGATCCCGGCGCAGGCACCTTGCGCGCGATGAGCAAGGAGTTTCCGAAGCGCCATCTGATCGAAGGCATCTCGGAAGCGCACATCATCGGCATGTCGGCCGGCCTCGCGATGGAGGGCTTCGTGCCCTACGTCAACACCATCGCGACATTCCTCACCCGCCGCTGCTACGAGCAGGTGGCCGTCGACCTCTGCCTGCACAACCTGCCGGTACGGCTGATCGCCAACGGCGGCGGGCTCGTCTATGCGCCGCTCGGTCCCACCCACCAGGCGATCGAGGACATCGCCATCATGCGGGCGCTGCCCAACATGACGGTGGTCTGCCCGTGCGATGCCGACGAAGCCGCGCGGCTGATGGAGCAGACCCTCGACTGGACCGGACCGATCTACATCCGCCTGGGAAAAGGCGGCGACGCCATCGTCTCGAAGGCCGAGCATGGCTTTGAGATCGGCAAGGCCATCCTGATGCGCCCGCCGGGTGACGTCCTCATGGTGACCACCGGGATCATGCTCCAGCGAGCGCTGGCCGCAGCCGACCTGCTGGCCGCACAAGGCGTCCGCGCGGGCATCCTGCACATGCATACCGTCAAGCCGCTCGACACCGAGGCGCTGCTGCAAGCGATCCGCGGCACCAGGCTCGTGGCGACTCTCGAGGAGCATGTCCCGTCCGGCGGCCTCGGCAGCGCGGTCGCAGAGACGCTGATCGACAAGCTCGGATCAGGCCTGCCGGCGATGCTGCGGCTGTCGCTGCCGGACCGCTTCATGCACAATTACGGCTCCCAGGACTCGCTGCTCAAGAAGCACGGGCTTTCCGCCAGCGCCATAGCCACCTCGATCGAGCGCGCACTTGCCGCCTCGCACGCCTCCTCCCCTCAACTCCATTCCACCTGACGGGCCACATGTACGACGTTCGATATTCCTATCTGCTCGAGCAATTCTCCGATCCAGCTCCCATCCTGGCCGAGATCGGCCGCCTGGTGGCGACCGGCGACTTCACCCTTGGCAAGCCCGTCGCCGAATTCGAGCGGCGTTTTGCGGAGCTGATCGGCGTGCGCCACGCCATTGGCGTCGGATCGGGCACCGACGCACTCAAGCTGCCGCTCAAGGCGCTCGGCATTGGCCATGGCGATGAAGTCATCACCGCCGCCAATACGTTCATCGCGACCGTCGGCGCCATTGCGGAGACCGGCGCGAGGCCCGTGCTGGTCGACTGCGACGATTCATTCTGCATGAACGTCGACTATGTCGAAGCCGCGATCACAGCGAAGACCAAGGCGATCATGCCGGTTCAGCTGACCGGCGAAGTCACCGACATGGGCAAGCTGATGGCGATCGCCCAGCGCCACAACATCCCCGTCGTCGAGGACGCCTGCCAGGGCATCCTCTCGGAGTTCGCGGGAAAGCGCTCCGGCACCCACGGCATCGCAGCCGGCTTTTCCCTGCACCCGCTCAAGAACCTGAACGTCTGGGGCGATGCCGGCGTCGTCGTCACCAATGACGACGGGATGAACGAGCGGCTCCGCCTCATCCGCAACCACGGCATGAAGAACCGCGACGAGATCGCGATCCTCGGCTGCAACTCGCGGCTCGATTCCCTCCAGGCGGTGGTCGGCAACTGGCTGATCGGCCAGACCAGCGAGATCACGCGGCGCCGGATCGAGAACGCGGCCTATTACGACGCGGGACTCGCCGGCCTGCCCGGCCTGCGCATCCCGCCGCGCCGGCCCAACGTGAAGCACGTCTATCACCTCTACATGGTGTTCGCCGAGCGTCGCGACGAGCTCTATCAGTACTGCCTGGACAACGGCATCGAAGCCAAGATCCACTATCCGATCCCGCTGTACCAGCAGGAAGGCCTCAAGCATCTCGGTTACGCCCCGGGAACGTTCCCGGTCACCGACCGCCATGCCAAGGAAGTCATCAGCTTCCCGGTGGACCAGCACCTGACACGCGCGCAGCAGGACCGCGTCATCGAGACTGTCAGGAAGTTCTGCCATGGACGCTGACACCGGCCGCCGGCGCATCGGATACGTCAATCTTCCGGCGCAATTCGAGGAAGAGCGCGCCGAGATCATGCAGGCGGTTGAGGGCGTCTTCCAGCGTGGCGATTTCATCGGCGGAGCGGCCGTCGGAAAGCTCGAGGAGGAACTGTCCGCCTATCTTGGCTCGCCGCATGTCGTGACGTTGAATTCCGGCACCGACGCGTTGATCCTCGCATTGCGGGCGCTCAACATCGGTCCCGGCGACGAGGTCATCACCCCGCCGAACTCGTTCGTGGCATCGACCGCCGCGATCATCGCAGTCGGCGCCTCGCCGGTCTTTGCGGACGTGCTGCCGGACCAGAACATCGATCCGGCCGCGGTCGAGGCCGCCGTCACGCCGCGGACCAAGGCGATCATGCCGGTGCACCTGACCGGGCGCATGGCCGACATGAACCCGCTGATGGCGATCGCCGACAAGCACGCTCTCGCCGTGATCGAGGACAGCGCCCAGGCCGTCGGCTCGACCTATGACGGGCGGATGAGCGGCACCATCGGAACGTTCGGCTGCTTCTCCGCACATCCCCTGAAAAATCTCAATGCCGCAGGCGATGCCGGCTTCCTCGTCACCGCCGACGCCGAGCTTGCCGCACGAATTCGCCGCCTGCGCAATCACGGTCTAATCAACCGCGGCGACGTCCAGGAATGGGGCATCGTATCGCGGCTCGACACGCTTCAGGCGGACGTGCTGCGAATCCGCCTCCGCAATTTGCCATCGGTGATCGAGCGCCGGCGGCGCAACGCCGCGCAATACCGCGCCGAGCTCGCAGGCCTGCCCCTGTTCATTCCGCCCTGCCGCAACATCGAGTTCAATACGTTCCACACCTTCGTGGTGCAGACTGACCGCCGCAACGACTTCCAGAAATATCTTGCCGACAAGGGCATCGAGACCGCGATCCACTATCCGGTGCCGATCCACCTTCAGCCGGCGGCTGCGCATCTTGGTCTGGGGCGCGGCGCGTTTCCGGTGACCGAGCGGCAGGCGGATCAGATCCTCACGCTCCCGATCAATCAGTTCCTCTCGGCCGCCGATATCAGCTATATTTGCGCGACCGCCCGGGAGTATTTTGCATGACGGATACGGACTTTCTCCAGGCCGACGAGCAGGCGCTGGCGCAGCGCTTCATCGACAACGGCTTCGTCACGACGCCGGCCGACGACCGCGCCGGGCTCGACCGGATCCAGCGGCGCGCCGCTGAACTTGCCGCCGACTATCTGAAGCTGCCGCACAGCAATGATCCCTATGCGATGCTCGACGGCATCCATACGCGCGTGAGCGTCGACGATCTCAACGGCCTGCGGCTGCACGTCTTCAACGGCCTCAACGCCGAGCGCTGGTTCCGGCCGACCTATTTCCGTCTCGCCCGCTCGACGATCGAAACCATCGTCGGCAACGAGCTCTGCATGCAGCGCCGCGTCAACCTCAGCATCCAGATGCCCGGCGACGATTCCTCGCTGCTCGCCACGCACTCCGATGTCTGGTCGGGCGACTCGCCGTTCGAGGTCGTGGTGTGGGTGCCGCTGGTTGACGTCCACCGCACTAAAGCGATGTATCTGCTGCCCCCGTCCCTGAACGGCGACATGCAGGATCGGATGGCGAGCCTGCGCAGCGCCGAGGAGCTGTACAAGACGATCAAGCCGCACGCGACCTTCATCGAGATTCCCTACGGTCACGTGATGCTGTTCAACCAGACCCTGATGCACGGTAATCGCATCAACGAGGAGCCCGGCACGCGCTGGAGCATGAACTGCCGGTTCAAGAGCATCATGTCGCCCTACGCGGACAAGCGCTTCGGCGAGTTCTTCGAGCCTATCCTGCTGCGCCCGGCGACACGGGTCGGCATGCAATACAAGCTGCCGGGAGGCTTCCATGGCTGAGCGAGCCGGCCATCGCGGCTACATCGGCGCCCGGCCGCTGAACGGCAGCCGCTCCCCGCAGCACGTCCAGAACATCGTGATCCGCGACTACGCGCGGCGGAAGAACCTGCAATACCTGCTCAGCGCCGTCGAGCACATCATGCCCGGCAGCTACATGGTGCTCGAGGACATCCTGGACGAGCTGCCCCGCTTGAACGGCCTGATCCTCTACAGCATCTTCATGCTGCCGCCCGAGGAGGCGCGGCGACGGGAGATCTACGACCGCGTGCTGCGCGAGGGCTGCGATCTTCACGCAGCCGTCGAGGAGATCACGCTTTCGTCGCGGGACGGCATTCAGGCCGTCGAGGACATCCTGCTCGTCAATAAATTCGCGACCATCCTGTGACGATGTCGCGGACCGGTCGACGATCATGACCGAGATCAACCTGCTCCAGCCGATGCACGCATCGACCAAGCGGAACTACGTTCAGCGCGTGGTCGAGCATGACAAGGCCGAATCCGCCACCGTGGCGCGGCAATGGGGGCGCGACTACTGGGACGGCGACCGCCGTTACGGCTATGGCGGCTATCGCTACGACGGAAGGTGGCGCCCGCTCGCCCAGACCCTGATCGACCGCTACGGCATCAAGCCGGGCATGAGCGTGCTCGATGTCGGTTGCGGCAAGGGCTATCTGCTCTACGAGTTCACCCAGCTCGTCCCCGACCTCACGATCGCGGGCATCGACGTCTCCGAATATGGCATCGCCAGCGCCAAGGAGGAGGTGCGGCCGCACCTGAAGGTTGGCAGCGCCGTCGAGCTGCCCTACCCCGATCACAGCTTCGATCTCGTGGTGTCGCTCGGCGTGCTGCACAACCTTCCGCTCGAGGACGTCTTCCGCGCGGTGTCGGAGATCGAGCGTGTCGGACGCGGCGCCTCGAAATATCTGATGGTGGAATCGTTCCGCAACGAGCGCGAGAAGGCAAATCTCCTCTACTGGCAACTCACCTGCCTGAGCTTCCACGGTCCGGAAACATGGGCCTGGATCTACGACAAATGCGGGTATCGAGGCGACCATGGGTTCATCTTCTTCGAATGAGACGGCCGGCCTGGGCCGGCCAACCTCGCTGCGCGCGCAGAATCCGGAAGTGTACTATTCGGACGACGCCATCGTCACGGCGGACGATGCCACGATCGCCGAGCTGAAGCGCATCGCCGCCGGCAACCCGCGCCTGCGCAGCCGGCTGTGCACGCATCCCGATCCCTCGTCGGGCCTGCACGAGATGCTGATCGTGCATCATCGCGAGGCGTATGTGCGGCCCCACAAGCATTTTGGCAAACCTGAATCGTTTCACGTCATCGAGGGTACGGCGCAGGTCGTGATCTTCGAAGATGACGGCCGCATTCGCGACGTGCTCGAGATGGCACCATACGGCCAGGGCAAGCGCTGCTATTACCGGATGCCCGAACAGGTCTTCCACTCGATCCTGATCACCTCGGAATGGCTGGTGTTTCACGAGACCACCGCCGGTCCCTTCGACCCCTCCCGTACGGCATTTCCCGACTGGGCGCCGGATGGCGGCGAACCCGCCACGGTCCAGGACTATGTCACAAAGACAGGCGCGCTCGCCGCGGAGCATCTGATGGGACGTTAGATTTCGACTGGTACCGCTACTCGACTATTCCGCCATGAACGTTCGAGGATGACCTACCGATGACGCTGCCTACGTTGTGCGCGACTTCAGAAAGATCGTGGGGACCGCCGACACGGCAGAAGCCAGCTTCGATCCCTTGGCATAAAGCGCTTCTATATCCAGAAGCGAAACTGCGATTTTTGACTCTCCGGCTTGGCCGTCCCCGCCTCCCGTCGATGGATAGCGGCACGTCTTGCATGACCTATCGACGACTGCTACCTGCATTGGCTGAGGGCGCATCGGCCGGAGGACTGCGCCCTGCATCCCTGATTGGATGTGTCCGGGACCATCTCATTGCGGCCGCGCCGGTTTCATTGAAAATCGCCTCGTCAGACCTGCCCAAATGCGAGAATAACCAGTGACCGACCATTGCCGCCTTTGCCATTCGACCAACCTGCGACCGGTCATCGACCTCGGACAGATGCCGATTGCGCATCGACTTCGGCACAGCCGGAACGAGCAGGAGGAACGGTATCCGTTCGAGGTGCTCGCCTGCGGCGATTGCGGTCTGCCGCAGATCGTCAAGCCGATCGATCCCGACATCCTGTATCGCCAGTTCAACTATAATTTTAGCAGCTGGAAGCCTGAGCCGCACCAGGTCGACGAGCTCGATACCATCGCGAAATTCTCGAGCCATCAGTCCGTGTTCGAGATCGGCTGCAACGACGGCCTGTTCATGGACAGGCTGCGCGAGCGCGGCACCAAGGTCATGGTCGGCGTCGAGCCCAATCCTGTGTCGGGCAAGATCGCCCGCGAGCGCGGCATCAAGGTCTATGCCGACATGCTCAGCCCGGAGATGGCCCACGACGCGGTCGCTCAGGCCGGCCAGTTCGACCTCGTCGTATCGCGCCAGGTGCTCGAGCACATCGTCGATTTCGAGAACTTCTTCGCTTGCGTGAAGATCGCGCTGAAGGAGGACGGGCTGCTGTTCATCGACGTGCCCGATTTCGCACCCGGTTCGACGGCAGGCGATCTCTCGGTGCTCTGGGAGGAGCACGTCAGCTATTTCACCGAACCGACTCTGGTCGCGCTGCTCGCGCGCCACGGCTTCGAGACTGTGTCCGTGAAGAAATACAATTTCAGCGGCGGCAGCCTCGCGATCGCCGCTCGCCGTGCCGCAGGCCCGGTGACGGCGCCGCCCGCGCCGGCCGGCGTCGGCGAGAGATTCGGTCAGCGCGCGCGGGAGTATGGCGAGCGCCTGCGCCCGATCCTCGCGAAGGCTCGCGCCAACGGCACCGAGATCGCCATCTACGGCGCGGGCTGCCGCGCCTGCACCTTCACCAACGCGCACGAACTGGCTGATCTCGTCGACCTCTCGGTCGACGACCAGAAGGAGCGCCAGGGGCTGTTCCTGCCCGGCACCGGGATCCCGATCCGTTCGCCGGAGGAACTCGCCGGCAAGTCGAATGCACTCGTCTGCCTTCTTGCCGTGAACGAGGAGAACGAAGCCAAGGTCAGCAGCCGGCTGCGCGAAAACGTGAAGCGCCCGCTGCACATCGTCTCGATCTTCGCGCCCTCCGATATCTGGAGCGAGCTCGACCGCCTCGAGGCGGCCGCAGGGTCGCGGCATGGCTGAGGACAAGCTCTTCAACTACTACGAACGTCAGGACGTCCTGCCGACGTTCGGGAATTTCAAGTCGGCCGCCGAACTCGCAGCCTATGCGGGCCAGCGGCGCGAACTCTTTGCGGACAAGCTGGTGCTGCCTCCGCGGCTGTTCCGCGATGCCGAGGTCCTCGAATTCGGTCCTGATTCCGGTGAGAACGCGCTGGTGTTTGCCGGCTGGGGCGCGAACATGACGCTCGCCGAACCGAACCGGCATGCGCACTCGAAGATCCAGGCCTACTTCGCGCATTTCGGCCAGGCCGAACGTCTTCGCGAACTCGCATTGTCCGACGTCGAGGGGTTTCGCAGCGACCGCCGTTTCGACATCATCGACGCCGAAGGGTTCATCTACACGGTGCAGCCGAGCGAAAAATGGCTCGGTATCTTCCACCGGCTGCTCAATCCGGACGGTTACGCCGTCGTTTCCTATTACGAACGTTATGGCGGCTTCTTCGAGCTCGCGCTCAAGGCGATCCATGCCGCCGGCAAGGCCCTGACGGGCCGCCCCGCGCTGGAGACGGCGAAGCTGCTGTTCGAGCCGAAGTGGAACAGCATTCCGCACACCCGCAGCTTCGAATCCTGGCTGATGGACGTGCTCGAGAATCCGTTCGTCCGGCACCGCTACTTCCTCGATGCGGAGGCCCTCTGCACGGCGGCGCACGAGCAGGGATTCGACATCCATTCGGCATGGCCCGCCTATCGCGACAGCCTGGACGTCTACTGGCACAAGAAGGTCCTGTCGGCGGACGAGAAGCTGCGTCGCGCCGCTCGCCATCTCGACCGCAGCCGCCTGAGCTTCCTCGGGGGACGGAAGCTCTATCTGGTCGGCCAGGCCGACGCGGTGAGCGCGATCTCGGCTTCGATCGAAGCGCTGGTGCTCGATGTGGACCGAATGATCGACGAGCCCTTCGGCGACAGCCTGCCCCGCGTGATCGCGAGCCTCGCCTCGTTACGCGAGACGATCCTGACGACGGATATTCTCGCCGACGATGCTTCCGACATCGAAGCCATCACGGCAACGCTCGACAGTTTCCATCGCATCTTCAGCGCGATCGGGCGACGGGATGCGTCCGCGGTTGCCGCCCTCACCCAGTCGGATCCGGCGTTCATCGGCACCTGGGGGCAGCCGGCGCATTTCCTCGTCGTCCGGAAGCGCTTTGAGGGATCGTAGCCAGTGAGGCCAGGCATTGGCATCATCGGAACGGGCATGGTCGGCCAGATGTGCCACCTCGCCAATTTCGCCGCCAATCCCGCCTGCCGCGTCGTTGCGATCGCCGATCTCCGGCCTGACCTGGCGGCCGCCGCGGCGAAGAAATTCGGCATCCCGCGGACCTACGGCACGCACCGGGAGCTGCTCGCGGACAGCGCGGTATCCGCCGTCGTCGTCGTGACCAAGCGTCGCGCCACCGGCCCGATCGTGCTGGATGCGTTGAACAGCGGCCGGCACGTGCTGTCGGAGAAGCCGATGGCCTACACGACGGTTCAAGCTGCGTCGCTGGTCGAAGCCGCGCGGCGACAGCGCCTCGTCTACAGCATCGGCTACATGAAGCGTCACGACGCCGGCGTGGCGCGCGCGCTGGCCGAACTGAGGCGTCTGCGCACAGACGGCTCGCTCGGACGCGTTGTCGGAGCGAGGGGCTGGTGCTTCGGCGGCGACACCGGCCGATCGCACGACAATTTCGTCATGACCGGCGAAACCCGTCCGGACGGGCTCGAGCTCTGGCAGGATGGCCCCGACTGGATGCCGGGCACGATGCGGCCCGGCTACGACAATTTTCTGAACGTGTTCAGCCATATCATCAATCTCGCGCGCTATGTGCTCGGACCGTCGCCGGCAGTCGCCGAAAGCACGCTCGAGAGCTCGGGAGCTGCGCGCATAACCCTCGACTTCGACGGCGTCGCTTGCACGCTGGATCTCGTGAATGGATCCGAAGGTGCCTGGCGCGAGGGATTGACGATCGATTTTGAGCGGGGCGCCGTGAGCATCGAATTGCCCCCGCCCTTTGCCGAGCAGGAGGCAGAGGTCATCCTCGACCAGGGCGGACAACGCACGCGGCTGGTGCGCGAGGGGAGCTGGGCGTTTCGGCGTCAGGCCGACGCCTTCGTCGCCGATATCGTCGAACAAGGAACGCCCCTGGCCTCCGGCGAAGATTCTGTGGCCGACATCGCGCTTGCGGAGACGGTATGGAAGCAGCGGACTCGCGGCTAGGCGCGGCTACGGCCATCAGATCTGCGCGTTGATCTGCTCCAGCTTGGCCTCACCCACATCCAGGTCCCCGTGTCGATCTCGATCAGGTTCCCGCCAACGCCGGGCCGACCCCCGCACGCTGATCCCAGGCCGAGGGCCCCGATCGCGGGCAACGACCGCGTGCGCCTGCCGGGGAGATCTTGTCCCCATCCTGCCGATATCTAGTCTAAATGGTTGATTTCGCTGGCAGGAGTGGCAGGGCTCGAACCTGCGACCCCCGGTTTTGGAGACCGGTGCTCTACCAATTGAGCTACACTCCTACGGACCCTGCGTCGCCTTAGGATCACGGCCGCTTTCAAGCACAGGGGACGGCCGGATTGCAAGGGAGAAGCGCGCTGCCTTCGCTTGTTTGTGCCGCGCCTTCTGGGCCACAGTTCGCTCCCGATAATAATCTGCCCCCGGGAGTGACCATGACCGCGACAGCCGCCCTTAGCCCCGCGACCGCGCCGAAAGCACCGCCTTTGCCTGAGGCCAAGCCCGAGACGCTGGGCCTGCCGCGGCAGCGCCTCCAGGCGATGTCGGACGCCTTCAAGCGCGAGATCGACAAGGGCACCGTCCCCGGAATCACCGTGCTGGTGGCCCGCCGCGGCCAGGTTGGCTGGTTCGAGGCGCTGGGGCGCCAGAGCCCGGCCGCATCGGCGCCGATGGCGCTTGATTCGATCTTCCGGATCTTCTCGATGACGAAGCCGATCGTCTCGGTCGCCGTCATGGCGCTGGTCGAGGACGGCCACCTCCTGCTCGGCGATCCCGTTGCCAAGTTCATCCCGGAATTTGCCGACCAGAAGGTCGGCGTGGTCAGCGGCGGCAGGCTGGACCTGGTTCCCCCGAGGCGCCCGATGACGGTGCAGGACCTGCTCCGCCACACCTCCGGCCTGACCTACGAGCACCAGGGCGACGGCCCCGTGCACAAGATCTACCAGGACTCGCGGGTGCGCAGCCGCAAGATCACCAATGCCGAGCACGCGGCACTGGTGGCGAGCTTCCCGCTGGTCTGCCACCCCGGCGACGAGTTCAACTACAGCCGCTCCACCGACATCCTCGGCCGCATCATCGAGGTCGTCAGCGGCAAGCCGCTCGGCGCGTTCTTGACCGAGCGCGTCCTGGCCCCGCTCCAGATGGCCGAGACCGGCTTTGCCACCAGCGAGGCCAATGCCAACAGGCTCGCCGAGCCGTTCGCGGCCGATCCCTGGACCGGCGACAAGGTCGCGCTGTTCAACATGCTGGAACAGCCGGTGATGGAATCCGGCGGCGGCGGCCTCGTCTCCACCACGATGGACTACGCCCGCTTCGCGCTGATGCTGCGCAATGGCGGCACGCTCGACGGCAACAGGATCATCGGCCGCAAGACGCTAGAGCTGATGGCCTCCGACCACCTCGGGCCCGACGTGAAGACCAACGGCACCCTGCTCTCGCCCGGTCACGGCTTCGGCCTCGGCTTCGCCGTGCGCCGCGAGGCCGGCATCGCGCCCTTCCCCGGCAGCGTCGGCCAGTATTTCTGGAGCGGCATTGCGGGGACGTTCTTCTGGATCGACCCGAAGGAGGACCTGTTCGCGGTGTTCATGAGCCAGGGCCCGGGCCAGCGCGATTTTACGCGCACGCTGGTGCGGGACCTGGTGTACGCCGCGGTGGATTGACCCGAAGGGTCATTCCGGGGCGGTCCGCAGGACCGAACCCGGAATCTCGAGATCCCGGGTTCGCGCTAAGCGCGCCCCGGGATGACGCTATATCGCCTCAGCTGATCGTCGCGCCGCCGTCGATCACCATGGTCTGGCCGGTCATGAAGTCGCCGGCCTTCGAGCCCAGGAACACGGCCGCGCCGGCGATCTCGTCGGGGATGCCGATGCGGAGCAGCGGCGAACGCGAGGTCGAGGCCTTCAGGTTCTCCGGATTGTCCCACAGCGCCTTGGCGAAATCGGTCTTGATCAGGCCGGGTGCGATGCAGTTCACGCGGATGTTGTGCTTGCCGTATTCGCAGGCGAGGTTGCGCGCGAGCTGCATGTCGGCGGCCTTCGAGATCGCATAGGCGCCGAGGATGGTCGAGCCCTTGAGGCCGCCGATCGAGGAGACGATGATGATCGAGCCGTCCTTGCGCTCGATCATCTGCGGCACCACCATCGAGATCAACCAGTTGTTGGCGACGATGTTGTTGTCGAGGATCTTTCTGAACTGATCGTCGGAGATGCCGGCGAGCGGACCGTAATACGGGTTCGATGCGGCGTTGCACACCAGCACGTCGATCTTGCCGAAGGCGCGGTTGCTCTCGTCGATCAGGTTTTGCAGATTCTCCTTCGAGGAGATGTTGGCGGCGACCGCGACCGCGGTGCCTGTGCCGAACTTGTCGTTGATCCCCTTCGCGACCTGGTCGCAAACATCGGCCTTGCGCGAGGAAATCACGACCTTGGCGCCGTGCTCGGCCATGCGCTCGGCGATCGCAAGCCCGATGCCGCGCGTCGAGCCGGTGATGACGGCAACTTTCCCCTTCATGTCGAACAAGGTCATGTTTCTCTCCCAGAGTACGAACTTCGTATTTGATGTCATTCCGGGGCGATGCGAAGCATCGAACCCGGAATCTCGAGATCCCGGGTCTGGTCCTTCGGACCATCCCGGGATGACAGCTCCCTTACGCGAGCTTCTTGACTTCAGGTCCCGCAAGCTGGTGCATCGCCGCGTGCGCATCATCCGCGATCCACGGCTGCTGATTGACCATCGGCAGTCGCCAGACCGTGCGCTCGGGACTCGCAAAATAGTCGAGCCGTGTCACCGAGCAATTGTCGATGTCGAACGACAGGCCCCGCTCCGGCTGGCCATCGAGCGCGAGGCCCAGCGCGGCCTTGATGGTGCCGCCATGCGCGACCGCGATGATGTCCTGCCCCGCCGTCTCAGTGTTGATCCGCTCGATGGTGCGGCGCGTGCGGTTGTAGAGATCCATGAAGCTTTCGCCGCCGGGCGCGGGCTCGTTGATGTCGGCGAACCAGCTGGTGCCGACGGGACGGCTGGCGATGAACTGGGCGCGGTTCATGCCCTGCCAGCGGCCGAGATTCTGCTCGGCAAGGTCCGCTTCCCACTTCATCGACGCAGGCCTTGGAAAGCCGGCCGCCCAGATCGCTTCGGCCGTTTGATGCGTCCGCATCAGATTGCTCGAATACCAGACCGCCTTGCGTGGCAGCACCTTGGCAACAGCATTGAACACATAGGTGTCGCTGGTGTCGCAAGCGATATCGCTCTGTCCGTAGATGTTGCCGCCGTCATTGCGCACAGGCGCGTGACGGACCCACCACCACCGTGTCGTGACCACATTCGGCTTGTCTGCGCCTGCCATCGAAACCCTTCCATCCCGTGTAATGTCGCTGTACGTCAGGTGTGAACGTGTCTCAAGACACTTTACCGTTTGAAATCTTGTTTGAAATTCCGTCGCGCGGCAAGCGTCGTGCGCGAGCCAAAGGGAGAAACGCATGGGCCGTCTGCAAGACAAATCCGTCATCATCACAGGCGCCGGCAGCGGCATCGGCCGCGCCGCTGCGCTGCTGTTCACCAGGGAGGGCGCCAGGCTGATCGCGGTCGATCGCACCGAGGCGGTGAAGGAGACCGTCGAGGAGGTGAAGAAGGCCGGCGGTATCGCGGAAGCGATGGTCGCGGATGCGGGTTCCGAGAAGGATGTGATCGCGGTCATCGACAAGGCGGTGAAGACGCACGGCCGGCTCGACGTGATCTGGGCCAATGCCGGCGTCTCCGGCGGGCTCGTCCCGCTCGGCGAGCAAACCGTCGAGCACTGGCAGGAGGTGCTGCGCGTCAATCTGATCGGACCGTTCCTCGCGGTAAAGCACGCGATGCCGCACATGGTGAAGCAGCAGTACGGCGCGATCGTGCTGACCGCGTCCGTCGCAGGCCTCAAGGCCGGCGCCAGCGGCCATCCCTATGCGGCGAGCAAGGCCGGCGTGATTTCCCTGGTGCAGACCACCGCCTATTCGCTCACCGGCACCGGCGTGCGTATCAACGCGGTCTGCCCGGGCCTGATCGAAACCGGCATGACGAAACCGATCTTCGACCGCGCCAAGGAGCGCGGCACCCAAGACAAGATCGGCCAGCTCAATCCGCTGAAGCGCCCCGGCCAGCCGCACGAGCTCGCGGCGATGGGGCTGTTCCTGGCCAGCGACGAAGCCTCGTATGTCAACGGCCAGGCGTTCCCGGTGGACGGCGGCCTGACGGCGTCGATGCCGTACACGGGCAAGCCGGTTTAACACACAGTGTCGTCCCGGCGAAGGCCGGGACCCATACCGCGGATTCGATCGATCGCGGTTGGCAGAAGTACCGAACGAACAATCTTCGCCAAACTACACCCTGGGGTTATGGGTCCCGGCCTTCGCCGGGACGACATCGGGGAGGTAGTGTGCCCACGTATCAACCGTCATTGCGAGCGCAGCGAAGCAATCCAGAATCTTTCCGCGGGTAGCAGCCTGGATTGCTTCGCTGCGCTCGCAATGACGGAGCGTGGGTGCCAGCGTCGCTCTTTCAACTCGCATTCTCATCGCAGACACAACTTCGCATCCTCGCGGCGCGTTTCGCCCGAGCTTTGCTTCGTCACTTCGCCCTCGGATGAAAGAGGGCGCAGGGAAGGCCGGGAGCCGGTTGGCTCCCATTGGCCGCCATGCCAAACGCGGATTGCGCTACGATGCACAGCGGGGAAACAGGGCAACCGGGGACATCCCGGCCTTCCCTGCGCGGATGGTTGGAACGGCTTATGTCGTGCTCTCCCCGGGGAGCGATGCACTATTGCCCCCGTCGCCTTACGGATGGCTGATGCGCGGGTCCGGTCGGGCCGCACACATCACCGCAAGACTTGGCGCACAGACCCCGGGCGCCAGGACGACACGATTTGGCCGTACGCCGATCACACCGGTCGTGCGCGCGATGCTGTCGCTCACGGTTGCCCGCCCTGCGATGCCTTTCGCGCCGATGTGATCCACGTCCACCGCCGCCCGGCCCGCGTTCGTGACGATCGCGATACGCCCCTCTTCCTTGGGCCGGGTTGCGCGCACTATCCGCCAATTCCGAATTTCGGTAAAGTGGAATATTTTCGTCGTCGAGCATTGACCGATGGCTTGGGTGTTTTGCCCGACGGGTAACGCAAGATCTCGTAGCCCGGATGAGCGCAGCGACATCCGGGATTCTCGGCACGAGCTGTCCCGGGTATCGCTCCGCTCACCCGGGCTACGAAGCCGACGAAGCAAGCGCGGCAACAAAGAGCGCACACCCCACCACCGACGCAACCGTCCGCACATGGTTCCAGAACGTCCAGTCCTTCAGATACGCCGCCCACACGGCACCAGCCTCCGGCGCGGATGGCTGCACCGCGGCGAGCGCGTTGTTGAGCGGGACGTTGAACACCATCGTCACGACGAACATGCCGATGACATAGAGGCCGCCGCCGGCCATCATGCTCACTGCCCCCGGCTCGCTGACGCGCAACGTACCCATCACCACCAGCGCTGCGCCTGCCACGGTCGTGCCGAGAAACAGCGGCATGAACAGCGAGCGTACGATGTCGACATTGATCGCGTTCATCGCCGCGATGCCGGCGGCCTGGCCGAGCCGGCCAAACGCGGTCATGATGAAGGTCGAAAAGGCGAAATAGATTCCGGCCATGAGGCCGCAGCCGATCGCCGAAAACCAGAGCAGTCCGGTCGTAAAAACCTGCCGCATGCCGCAGCTCCCTCAAATACGATAAACTCTCGCATTTGATAAATGCGATAAACTCTCTTATTTCTGACGTCAAGCGCGGGTAGCGGGAATCAGCATGCCGGAACGGAAAAGCAGGACGGACAAGACGACGCACGCGGCCGCGCGACGCACGCCGCTGGTGCCGACGCAGGAACGAAGCCGGGAACGCTTCGACCGCATCCTGACGGCTGCGGCCGAGATCCTCACCGAGAAAGGCAGCGACGCCTTCCGGATGAGCGACATCGTCGAGCGCACCGGCATCGCCTTCGGCTCGCTCTATCAATATTTTCCGGACAAGAGCACGGTGATCGGGACGCTCGCCGAGCGCTGCAATGCCATCGGCCGCGAATGCGTCCAGCGCGACCTCGCCGAGATGAAGAAGCTATCCGACCTGCACCCTGCGCTGTGCCGCATCACCGACGGCTATAACCAGATGTTCCGCGAGCATCCTGTGATGCATCACATCTGGCAGGCGACGCAGGCCGACCGACGCTTGCAGAAGATCGACGAGGAGGATGTGGCCTTTCTCGCCGGCCTCTTGCGCGAGGCACTCAAGCGTGTCGCGCCGAAACAGCCCGCCGCCGCCCTCACCTCCTTTTCGCAACTGGCGATGATCCAGATCGCAGCCGCGGTTCGTCACGCCATTGCCTTGCCGCCGGCGGAGGCGCGGCGTACGCTCGACCTGTTCAAGCGAATGCTGCCGAAAGACCTCTCCGCGCTCGGCTGAGGTTCGCCGAAAGCACCCTTCGCGATCGCGATTTGCCCGAACCGCCACGCTCTACGGCCGCGGCACCACCGAGGCGATACGCCCCTCTTTGGCTTGGGTGTTTTGCCCGACGCGTAACGAACATCTCGTAGCCCGGATGAGCGAAGCGATATCCGGGTTTTTCTCGCCACCTGTCCCGGGTATCGCTTCGCTCACCCGGGCTACGGGTCTACAGGTTGGCGCAAGCGGCCCGCCTCATTCGGGCGGAATGGTCCTGGCCTGATGTTGCCGGGCGGTGACAGATTCCGTTCGGCCGAACCGCTAATGTCATTAGCTCGGTTTGTTCGAGGAATGACGATGCATGTTTTTTGCAGGCATGAAGCAGAACCTGCTCGGCGCACGTGTCGGGGCAGGCTCGGATGGTGAGGCTGGATTTGGCTATATGCGTGCGGAAATATCTCGCCCTCGCTTTGGGCGTGGTGGTCGCCATGTCGCTGGCGGTCATGAGCCCGACCATGGCCGAGGACGACAAGGCCGCCGCCAGGCAGCAACAGCTTCCCGTCAACGCCGAGCAGGCGCTGTATCTGATCCGCTCGACGCTGCTGACGCTGAACGATGCCAACCGCTCCGGCAACTATTCGGTGCTGCGCGATCTCGCCGCGCCCGACTTCCAGGCCAGGAACAGCGCCGCCGATCTCGCGCTGGGCTTCACCGACCTGCGGCGGCGGAACTTCGACCTGTTCTCGGTGGCGCTTGCCGCGCCGCAGCTCTCGACGCCGCCTTATCTCGATCCCAACAAGATGCTGCGGCTGACAGGGTTCTTTCCGACCCGCCCGCTCCAGATCAATTTCGACCTCACCTTCCAAAACGTCGCCAACCAGTGGCGGCCCTACGGCATTTCGGTCGCAACGCCGCAGGCGACGCCGGAAGCCGCCGCGGCGCCGGCGCCCGCTCCGGCCAAGAAGAACGCGGCCCAGAAGAATTGAGCGCATTCGGAGGGCCGACCTGGCTCGCCCGCCCGCCCGGCGGGTTTGCACGTCGTGCCGTTCCGTTGGTATGGTTCGTGCAGGCGGCAGAGCCGACCAAAATCCCTCCCATCACATGATCCCGAGAATGCTGGACACAAGACCCGACCGGATTCGCAAGCTCCTCGCCGACCTCGTCGGCTTCGACACCGTCAGCGACCGCACCAACCTGCCCCTGATCGCCCATATCGAAAGCTACCTCGCCGCGCTCGGCGTCGGCTTTGAGCGCATCGTCGACGAGACCGGGCAGAAGGCTTCGCTGTGGGTCACGATCGGGCCGGAGGACCGCCCCGGCCTCGTGCTGTCGGGCCATACCGATGTCGTTCCGGTCGTGGGCCAGGACTGGAGCCACGATCCGTTCAAGCTGGTCGAGCGCGACGGCAGGCTCTACGGCCGCGGCACCACCGACATGAAGGGTTTTGTCGCGGTGTGTCTCGCCATGGTGCCGGAGATGCTGGAGGCCAGGCTCAAGACGCCGATTCATCTGGCGATTTCCTATGACGAGGAGATCGGCTGTGTCGGCGTGCGGCCGATGCTCGGCGAGGTCGCCAGGAAGAAGGTCAGGCCGCTCGGCGCCTTCATCGGCGAGCCGACGCAGATGCAGGTCATCATCGGCCACAAGGGCAAGCACGGTGTGCGCGCGACGTTTCGCGGACTCGCACGCCATTCCTCGATCGCGCCCGACGGCGTCAACGCGATCGAATATGCCGCCGAGCTGATCGTCGAGATCCGCCGCCGTGCCGTGCTGCTCGCAGGCAAGAGATCGACAGACAGCCTCTACGACGTTCCGCACTCGACGCTGCTCACCAGCATCGTCCATGGCGGCGCCGCGCTGAACATCGTGCCGGATACCTGCACGGTGGATTTCGAATGCCGCGGCATCGGCATCACCGAGTCGCGCGAGGTGACGGATGCGATCGTCGCCTGGGCCAAGGCCGAGATCGAGCCGGCGATGAAGGCGCGGCATCCCGAGTGCGGCATCGATTTCGAGGAAATCCTCGACTATCCCGCGCTCGACACCGCCGCCGACGCGCCAATCGTCACGCTGGCCAAGGGCCTCGCCGGCCGCAACGACCACGCCAAGGTCGCCTTCGGCACCGAGGCGAGCCTGTTCGCCAGCATGGCCGACATCCCCTCGGTGGTGATCGGCCCCGGCGCGATCGCGCAGGCGCACACGCCGGACGAGTTCGTGGAGATGTCGGAGCTGTTGAAATGTGCGGGCTTCGTGGAGAAGCTGATCGCGCATTGCGCGAAGGGCTGATGCATAGGGCGTAACCCGCCAGTTTGCGCGAACCGATTGCGAGGACTCCGAGCTCCATCCTCGTCATTGCGAGGAGCCCGCGACAAAATTGCGAAGCAATTTTGCGCTGGTGCGACGAAGCAATCCAGTCTGCCACCGCGGAAAGAATCTGGATTGCTTCGCTTCGCTCGCAATGACGGAGGGAACGAGCGCTCCGCATCATCGGTGTCATGCCCCGGCTTGACCGGGGCATCCAGTACGCCGCGGCCCCACGGCTCAACCACTGCCGCCTCTGGAATACTGGATTGCCCGCCTTCGCGGGCAATGACGTTAGAGAGTGTGGGGACGGCGCCTAGCCCGCATGAGCGACTTGTCCGCCGTAGCTCGAAGAGCGAAGGCGGAAGCGACATGCGGGACCACTGTCCCAGGTATCGCTGCGCTCACCCGGGCTACGGGCTACGGGAGCGCGTCGCGCCTCAGCGCTCCTGCAAGGCCAGCCGCACGCCGACGGCACAATAGATGGTCCCGACCACCTTGCCCTGCCACTTCACGACGGCCGGATGGCGGCGCAGGAAATTGCCGAGACGACCGGCACCCACAGCGAACACGACGGTGCTCAACAAGCCGAGCAGCACAAAGACGATGCCGAGGATCGCAAGCTGCAGCGCGGTCGCGCCGTGTTCCGGCCTCACGAACTGCGGCAGGAACGCCAGGAAGAACAGCGCCGTCTTGGGATTGAGCACCTCGGTCAGCACGGCCTCGCGGAATGCGCGGCCTGCACTGATCGTGGGCGCTCCGCCGTTCAGAGCGACCGGCGCCTTGTCGAGCATGGCGCGAATGCCGAGATAGATCAGGAACGCGGCCCCCGCATATTTGACGATGCTGAAGAGGAGCGCCGAAGTGGCGATGATCGCCGAGAGGCCGACGATCGCCATGCTGGTGTGGATCACGTCACCCGCAGCGATCCCCGCGCCCGTCGCGATACCCACCTTCGTTCCTGAGCTTGCGGCGCGCGCCATGGTGAGCAGCGTGGCCGGGCCGGGAATGAAGACGAAGCCGAGCACGATGAGGATGTAGGTGATGAGGGTGGTGTGGTCGATCATGTAGCGAGCTTACGTCACCGCAACCTCGCTGTCATGCCCCGGCTTGACCGGGGCATCCAGTACGCCGCGGCGGCTCGGTTCAGGCACTGCTGCCTCTGGAAGACTGGATTGCCCGCCTTCGCGGGCAATGACGCGGAGTGTGTCGGAGCAGCGAGGGCCTCAAAAGAAAAGCGCGGCCACATGGCCGCGCCGCCGCATGTCCCTACACCGCGCCCGCCTTCTGCGCGTATTCCCATGACGCCTGCGACAGCGGCACGGTGCGCTTGGCGGATTCGAGCGCCTTAGCGTTGGCGGCGGTGCCGTCGCGGACGCGGCCGGCGATTCCCTGGGTGATGCCGGCGAGGCGGAACAGGTTGTAAGCAAAATACCAGTTGAGATCAGGCACCGTCATCTTGGTGACGTTGCAATAGATCTGCGCGGCCTCTTCCACGCTCGGAATGTTGAGCGCCTTGAGGTCGGCGCCCTGCAGGCCCGGCATGATCCACTGCATGAGCAGATAGGTGAAGTCGGCCATGGGATCGCCGAGCGTCGACAGCTCCCAGTCGAGCACGGCCTGCACGCGCGGTTCCGTCGCGTGGAAAATCATGTTGTCGAGCCGGTAGTCACCGTGCACGATCGAGACGCGCGCCTGTTCCGGCACCGTCTTGGGCAGCCATTCGGCGACCTTCTCGAACTCCGGAATGTGCTGGGTTTCGGAGGCGCGATATTGCTTGGTCCAGCGGTCGATCTGGCGCGCGAAATAGTTTCCGGGCTTGCCGAAGTCGCCGAGGCCGATCGCGACGGGATCGAACATGTGGAGTTTTGCCAGCGTCTCGATCTTGCTGGTGAAGATCTTGCGGCGATCTTCCGGCGTCTGGCTCGGCAGCGTCGGATCCCAGAACACCCGGCCGTCCTCCATCGACATGATGTAGAAGGCGGCGCCGATGATGCTGTCGTCCTGGCAAAGCGCGTAGGCGCGCGCGACCGGAAAACCCTGCTTTCCAAGGGCTGCGATGACGCGGTATTCGCGATCGACCGCGTGCGCCGAGGGCAGCAATTTGCCGAACGGTTTTCTGCGCATCACGTAGGAACGCTTCGGCGTGTTCAGCCGGTAGGTCGGGTTGGACTGGCCGCCCTTGAACTGGAGGACGACCAGCGGTCCCTCATAGCCTTCGACGTTGTCGCGCATCCACGCCTCGAGGCGCAGCTCGTCGAAACGATGCCGCTCCTCGACCGGCTTGGTGCCCGAGAACTCCTCGTCTTTCCTGACGCCGTCGGCCACGATGACGCTCCCTCAATTCTTTTGTCCGTCATTCCGGGGCGCCTCAAAGAGGCGAACCCGGAATCTCGAGATTCCGGGTCTGGTCCTTCGGACCATCCCGGAATGACGGCGTGGAGAGCGGCTTGTGCCCTCCCCCATCTTAATGCGTGGAAGAGTTTGCATACTTCCGAACTTCAAGTCTGGCAATGGCGCGGTTATGCACCTCGTCCGGACCGTCGGCGAGCCTGAGCGTGCGGATGTGGGCGTAGTCCTTGGCAAGCCCGGCCTCGTCGGAGACACCGGCGCCGCCAAAGGCCTGGATCGCCTGATCGATGATCTTCAGCGCCATGTTGGGGCCTGCGACCTTGATCATAGCGATCTCGAGCTGCGCCGCCTTGTTGCCGACCTTGTCCATCATGTCGGCGGCCTTGAGGCACAGCAAACGGTTCATCTCGATGTCGGTGCGCGCCTCGCCGATGCGCTGTTCCCACACCGAATGCTCGATGATCTTCTTGCCGAACGCGGTGCGCGAAGAGAGCCGCTTCACCATCTTCTCCAGCGCCTCCTCGGCCTTGCCGATGGTGCGCATGCAGTGGTGGATACGGCCGGGACCAAGGCGGCCCTGCGCGATCTCGAAGCCGCGGCCTTCGCCGAGCAGGATATTCTCCTTCGGCACCCGCACGTTGTCGAGCAGCACCTGGGCATGGCCGTGCGGCGCGTCGTCGAAGCCGAAGACGGGGAGCATCTTCTCGACCTTGATGCCTGGCGTGTCGAGCGGAACCAGGATCTGCGACTGCTGCTGGTGCTTGGCCGCCTTCGGATCGGTCTTGCCCATCAGGATCGCGATCTTGCAGCGGGGATCGCCGACGCCGGACGACCACCATTTGCGGCCGTTGATGACGTAGTGATCGCCGTCCTTCTCGATGCGGGTCTCGATGTTGGTGGCATCGGACGAGGCCACTGCCGGTTCCGTCATCAGGAAGGCCGAGCGGATCTCCCCGTCCATCAGCGGCCGCAGCCATTTGCGCTTCTGCACCCTGGTGGCGTAGCGGATGAACACTTCCATGTTGCCGGTGTCGGGCGCGGAACAGTTGAACACTTCGGAGGCCCAGGTGATGCGGCCCATCTCTTCCGACAGCAGCGCGTATTCGAGATTGGTCAATCCCGCGCCGCGGAATTCATCGTCCTCATGCTCGGACGGCGGCATGAACATGTTCCAGAGGCCTTCGGCCTTCGCCTTCTTCTTGAGGTCCTCCAGGATCGGGATCACCTTCCAGCGCTCGCCGGTGCGATCCTGCTCGTCATAGACCGGCACCGCCGGACGCACGTGCTTGGCCATGAAGGACCGCACGCGGTCGAGCCATTCCTTCTGCTTGGGGGACAGATCGAAATCCATGGGACGCTCCTCGTTTTCTCTTTTCGAACCGGTTTTGCGCCGGACTGTCCTCCCGCCGCGCGCGGCCCGCAAGCGTGAATGCGCGCGCCTTGCGAAGCTTCAGGCCTGATCGCAGTTGCGAACGAGTCCCGATTGCGGATTGACTTTTCCCGGCCTTCAAACGATAGTTTCATACAACTGTTTGAATTGCAACTCCCCTCCCCGAGGGCACCCATGGCCAGCGATCATACGAGGTCTGCCATTCTCGCCGCCGCCGAACGGCTTTACGCCGATCGCGGCTTCGGCGACGTGACGCTGCGCGACATCGTCGCGGAGGCCAATGTCAACCTCGCGGCGGTGAACTATCATTTCGGCTCGAAGGACGAATTGATCGCGGAACTGTTCGTCTCCCGCTCGATCGCCACCAACCGCGAGCGCCTGCGCGAATTGAAGGCGGCGGAAGAAGAAGGCGGCGGCCGCGCGCCGATCGAGGTGATCCTGCGCGCCCTCGTCGGCCCGACCTTGCGCGGCTGCCTCGGCCCCGAGAACCAGCGCTCGACCGCGGCGCGCTTCATGATCCGCGCCTCGATCGAATCCGTGCCGCCGATCCGCCGCATCAAGAATCGCGAGATCGACCATTTGCGCAAATTCGCCGGCGCGATGCGCAGGTCCCTGCCCGACCGCAGCGACGTCGATATCTACTGGGGCCTCAACTTCGCGCTCGCCATGGCGCACCACACCATCCGCGAGAGCGAGCGGCTGACCAAACTGTCGGAAGGCAAATGCGACCTCGACGACGTCGAGGACGTGGTCGCGCGCGTGGTCAGCGTGGCGACGATGGCGCTGACCGGTGCCGAAGCCACGAGCAAGCCGGCCGCCCGGCCGATGGCTGCGAACGGGCGGCTGACACGGCAGGATTTGTGAGAACGCGCAGACGAAGAAGAGCGTCCGGCGAGCTGGCGGCACGACGGCAAGACTCGATCGGGGGCTGGATCGACCGAGTCTTTCGCCGCGTCCTCACCAACTCGCCTTCAGCGCCCCCATCCCGGAATAGCTTTGACCGAGGTCCGAGAATTCGCCGGTGACGCGCGCCGACACCTCCCACCAGCGATTGAGCGCCAGGCGCGAGCCGAGATCGAGCCGTGCCGAGTCAGAGGCGGCACTCGCGCCGGCGATCGTGAACGCCGACACCGGCACGGTGACCAACGATGCCGTGATGGTGCGCGACGGCCGAAATTCGTGCACCCAGGCGGCGTGCACGAATGGGCTCCACACCATGCCGTTGCCGAACGCGACGCGACCGTCGAACTTGGCGCCGAGGAACGTCGGCAGCGACGTGACGCTCTGCGCGGCGTAGCTCAATCCGAGTAAGCCGGGTGCAGCACCGGCCGTGCTGGCTTCGGTGTAGGCGCCCTGCCACAGCCGTGCGGCCTGGATCGCGGCGAACGGCGTCACCGCAGTGATGCCGAAGTCGAAGGAGCGGCCGATCTCCAGCCTTCCGCCAAGCTGGTCGCTCCCGAATGACCCCTGCGCGGCTTCGGTGGTGCCGACGCCAGTGATGGTCCGCGTCGTGGTGTTGTTGAAATGGCTATAGGCGATCTGCGCCGAGAGATAGTTGGCGCCGAAGCGCTGCATCGCATAGGCGCCGACATGGCCACCCTCGAGCCTGCCCGACGTCGCGCGATCATCGACGGAGAAAGTCGCGCTGGAGCCGCCGGCCGCCATGCCCAGCAGGAGATCGGGATTGACGAGGTAATCGACCCCCATCGCGCCGCCGGCGGCGCGGTTGCTGAGGCTCGCGCTGCCGACGCTCGCATTGCCCGCGAGCTGTTGCCCGGCACCGAAGCCGGCGGCCCACGCGTTCCATCGCGGCTGCGCCATCGCCGGCGCCTTCAGGGCCGCGAACGCCGACGCAGCCGGGCCGCGCGGTTGCTCCGCAGCGTAGCCAAGCGCAGCGTCGCTGGCGACGCCGCCGCGGTTGCCGGCGCGCCAGGCTTCCATCTGGCCCTCCATGGTCTGGCCGAACAGCACGCCCGAATTGAACGCGGTGTTCTGGGTGCCGCTGGTGCCCTCGCCCGAGAGCTGGTCGAGCACGCGCAGCGAACCCGCCGGCAGCAGATTGCTGTAGAATGTCGCCGCAGCGCCGGTCAGCGTCGTCGAATAGCTGGCTTCGAGCGCGTTGCCGATCGAGCGCTGGTTGGCGGTCTCGCCTGCGACTGCACCGAAGCCCTGGCGCGTCAAGGTCAGGTCGATCGAGCTCACGTTGTAGGTCGCGGTCGCGTTGAAGAAGGCCGACGACGAGGTGACGCTCGCAAACTGGCCCGTGATGGCGGCGGTGGTCTGCACGACGCCGGTGTAGGTCGTGGACGACTGATAGAGCCCCGGCTGCAGCACCGCACGCAAGGTACCGTTGAGGTTGGCTTGCACTGCGGACAGACCGTCACGATTGCCCGCATTGTCGACCCTTAGCGCCAACGTACCCTGCGCGGTCTGGGTGAATGTGCCGGCGAAGGCGAGGTTACTCACCGCAAGCGCGGTCCCCGGATCCGTGATGGTGATCAACCCGGCATTGATCAGGCTGTCGCCCGACCCCATGAGTGCGATACGCCCGTCAGCGTACCGTTGTTGGTGATGCTGTTTCCGCTCGCGAGAAAATTAGAGGAGAACAGCGAGTAGCCGTTCGTACCGCCCCTGATCGTGCCGTTGTTAACCACCGTATTGTTCTGGCCAGAGATAGCACTCCCCAGTCCGCCGGCGCCGGTCGCAGCGATCAAGCCGCTGTTGGTCACCGTGTTACCGTCGCCGCTGATATCGACACCCACGCCGCCAGTGCTGGCTGCCGTGATCGTGCCGGTGTTGGTGAGAGTGTTACCGTCCAACAGGAAGACGCCTGCGCCCATGGTGCCGGTGCTGCTCCCGACCGTGATGGTGCCTGAATTCAGGATCGTGGCGCCGATGGCTGAGATGCCGTAGGCCAAGCCGGTCAGGCTGATGGTGCCGGAATTGATCGCCGTGTTGCCCGCGCCAATCGGGACGAGGCCGGCCGTGCCGTCCGCCGTCGAGCTGATCGTCCCGGCGTTGGTTAGAATATTGTTGTTGCCGGCCACGTACATGGCCATGCCCCCCGTGCCGGGCGTGATCGTGCCGTTGTTGGTGAAGACGTTGTTGTTGATCCCCTGCATGCCCTTGCCGCCGTTGCCGACAACGATGGCGCCGTTGTTGATGGCGGTGTTGCCGCTGTCGACATCGATCGCCTTCTGCGCATTGCCGACGTCGATCGACGCGCCCGATTGAACGGTGACGGCCAGATTGTTTTCCGCACCGGTGCCGAAGCCGGTATTGGTCGCACCGCTGCAAGTGACGGTGCTGCCGGATTGGACGCACGCGGCAACCGCCGGCCCCGCCGGCATCGCAACCACCGTGGTCAGCGACAGCACGAATGGCGCGGCCAGCGTCAACGATCGTTCGGGGCGCGCCTTCGCCCTGGATACCGGCAAGTTGATAGTCGTCATCCGCGCCGCGCCATTCGTCGATGTCATCCGTCATTCCCAAGTCTTGCGGCCGAAGCAGCCGCCGCTTGCAAACTGGCCTGACGAGGCGCAACTGTCTTGGCGCAGCCGGCACGGGACATCGGCCCATACGGCACGGCAGCGGTTTCTCGGCCGGTTGTGACACTTGCACCACCATCCCGCGGACCGCGATTGTCTCAGGCGGAACGCCGGGAGGACCATGCGGAACAGGTTCCGCCGAACGGTCGCGCGCTGTGAACCTGCCGCCGCGAGATCTACGGACACGGCATCGCTAATATCGATATCGGGCGGATCGATTTGAACGCGCTGGCGAGAGCCTGCGTCTTAAGGAGGTGGTGGCCACCATTCCGCAGGGGACAGATGCAGGATACCGGATCATTTCGAGCGCAGATATCTACCCGTGACTTTCCCGAAGAAAAGCGAATCGACAGGTGGCGCGAGATCTTCGGGCGCAGCGTGACCAATGCCGATATGGAGCCGATCGGCGACGCGCCCTTCCATGCGAACGTGACCTTCAACCTGTTGCCCAATATCAGCATCGCGGCCGGCTCACATTCGCCAGCGCATTATCGCCTCTCGAAAGAGATGGCGTCGCGCGCCGGGAATGTCGTAGTGATCGCCCTGCTGCGCAGCGGCGCTGCTTCGTTCACCCAGTTCGGCGAGGAATTGACCGGCGGTGTCGGCGGTGCCGTGGCGCTCACGATGCAGGCACCTTCAACGACCACGCTACTCACGGAGGGCAACTTCATCAGGCTGGCATTTGAGCAGCCGGCCCTGGCCGCATTAGCCCCGAACTATGCGGCGTCCTTCGGCAGCATTCCGCCCAACAGTGCAGCCCTGAATCTCCTGACCCGCTATGTCGACGTCGTCCGCAACGACGACGCCCTCGGCGAGCCGGCGCTGATGCAAACCGTGGCCAACCATATCCTCGATCTCGCGGCGCTCACACTCGGCGCGAGTGGCGACTCCGCCGAGTTCGCGCGGCAGCGCAGTGCCACGGCGGCGCGGCTTGCCAGCATCAAGTCGGACATTCTGCACGCGCTCAGCCGCAGCGATCTATCGACCGAGATGATCGCCGCGCGCCACGGCATCTCGCCGCGCTACGTGAGAAAGCTGTTCGAACTGAGCGGCTCGTCATTCTCCGCCTACGTGCTCGCCGAGCGGCTGGCGAAAGCACGGCGCATGCTGATCCACCGGCGCCACGCCCAACTCAACATCACCCAGATCGCGCACGAAAGCGGGTTCGGCGACGTCTCCTATTTCAACCGCGCCTTCCGCCGCCACTTCGGCGCCACGCCCTCCGACATCCGCGCGGCGGCAAGACCGGCGTGGTGAGCGGCCAACGGCTCTCGCGTCGATCGCCCTCCTCACATCATCGCGATGCAGTCGATCTCGACGTCGAAGGGGCCGAACCATTCCGGGGTGCAGACGAAGATCCGCGCCGGCGGGTCGACCGGGAAGTAGCGGGCATAGACCGCGTTGAACACGGCGAAATGTTTTGCCGACGTGCAGTAGACGTTGCACTTCATGACGTTGTCGAGGCTCGCGCCGGCCGTCTGAAGGCACAGCTTCATCTGCTCCATGACGATCTCGCTCTGCCGCTCGATCGGCATTTCCGCGAGCTCGCCCGTCGCGGGATCGAATGGCGGCAGACCGGCGACGAAGATCATGTTGCCGGCGCGCGTCACCGGCGAGGTCGGCGCCTTCCAGCGGTCGAGATAGGACGAGATCGGTTCGACGCGGAGCGCTTCGCGTTTCATGGCGGCCACCTTCGGCTCAAGCGAGACTGACGCCTTGCTACATCATACTGCAGCCGGCATGTTTCGCCTCTGATCGAAGTGTGGTTGTCGCGGGATCAGGCCCGCTGCGGCATCTCCTCGGCCTCTTCCTTGGCGAGCAGCAGCAGCATCTCGATGCCCATCTCGCCTTCCTGCGGCGAGCGGATGAACTTTATTTCGTCGGCGCTTTGCCGCAGCGCGGCAATGATGGCGACGGCCTGATTGGCGGTTGCCGCCTCGGTCGCCAGAACTGATTTCTGGTTCTTGGACTGAAACCCGATCGTATAGGACATGCACTTCCCTCCCGGAACTCGCAGGGAGATCGAATCAGAGTCGGGCGCGCAGCGGAAGCCTGTGTGAGTACGGACCGGGTTTATCTGGGGATTGTGCGCAAGCCTCAGGCAAGGCCGAGCATCGCGCGCGCCTCATTCGCAGTAGTAGCTGCGCCCCCCGCCCCCGCTTGAATTCCGGCCTCTCCCCGCACGCGGGGAGAGGCCGAGAAGGAAAAAGGTCAGATGATACCCTGCTGCTTCAGCGTCTCGATTTTCCCCGCATCATAGCCGAGCTTGCCGCCGAGCACCTCCTGGGTGTGCTCGCCGAGCAGCGGCGGGGCGCGGTAATTCTCGATCGGGGTCTCCGAGAAGGTCAGCGCGTTGCGGATCAGCGACAGCTCCGGCTCGAACTTGTGCTCGGTCTTCACCCGCATGCCGCGCGACTGGACGTGCGGATCCGAAAACACCTGCTCGAAATTGTTGATCGGACCTGACGGCACGCCGGCCTCCTCCAGCTTCTCCAGCCAGTAGGCCACCGGCTGCTTCAGGAACAGGCCGGCGAAGATCGCCATGATCTCCTTGCCGTGCACGACACGGTCGTTGTTCTTGACGAAGCGCTTGTCGCTGGCGAGCTCGGGCGCGCCGAGCACCGCGCAGGTACGCTGGAACTGGCCGTCATTGCCGACCACCAGCATGAGCTCGCCGTCGGTGCAGCGGAACACGCCGGCCGGCATGCCGCCATTGCCCCAGGTGCCGCGGCGCGGCGGCGTCTTGCCGTTGACGAGGTAGATCTGGAGCCAGTGGCTGAGCGAGGCAATCACGGTGTCGAGCAGGCAGACGTCGAGATGCTGTCCGACGCCCCCATTGGCGTCGCGATGGTAGAGCGCCGAGAGAATGCCGATCGAGGAATTCATGCCGGTCATGTAGTCGACGATCGACGGGCCGACCTTCATCGGGCCCTCGCCCGGCTCGCCGTCGATATGGCCGGTCACACTCATCAGGCCGCCCATCGCCTGCAGGATGGCGTCATAGCCGGCGCGCGGCGCGTAAGGTCCGGTCTGGCCGAAGCCGGTCACCGAGCAATAGATGATGCCGGGGTTGATCGCCTTGATGGTCTCGTAGTCGAGGCCGTAGCGCTTGAGATCGCCGACCTTGTAGTTCTCCATGAAGACGTCGACGTCCTTGGCGAGCTCGCGGATGATCGCCTGTCCCTCGGGCTTGGCGATGTTGACCGTGACCGACTTCTTGTTGCGGTTGGCGCAGAGATAGAACGAGTTGTTGTTGTTCGCCTTGCCGTCAGGGTCGGTCAGATAAGGCGGGCCGAAGGCGCGCGCATCGTCGCCGGTGCCCGGCCGCTCGATCTTGATCACCTCCGCGCCGAGATCGCCCAGCATCTGGGCCGACAGGGGCCCGGCGAGCACGCGGGTGAGGTCAAGGATCTTGATGCCTGAGAGCGGCAAGGCCGACATGTCGATTTCCTCCGGGGAACTGGATCTTGGCGCGGCGGCCCGAGCGCTGAGGTTCGGCCGCGGCCGCGCTCCCTGCGGATACACCATTTTGGCGGCCTGAGCACTGCACTGGCGGCATGCCGCCATCCCCCGCTCCGGCGGCGGCAACCAGCCGACGGCGTCGGATTTCCGCGTGGCGAATATCGTACCGGCCGCGGCTGGCTAGAACCTGACGCTCACGCCGCCACGTACCGACTGAAAGTGCGGATGCTGCTCGTAAGATCCGCCGACAGCGGGCCAATCGAAGCGCGTGGTGCCGAAATCGCTGTAGCGATATTCCAGCCGTGCCGTGACGCGATCGGTCAGCGCCGCCTCGCCACCGGCGCCAACGGTCCATCCGGTCTTCGCAATATTGGCGTCTGCGGACGGGAATGCCACGGGATCACTCGCATTCCAGTGGTACTTCAGCTCGGTGAACGCGACACCGCCTGTGACATACAGCAGCAGGCGCTCCGTCGGTGTAAAGCCGAGCCGCCCGCGAACCGAGGCTTCCCAATCCTTGCGAGCGCTGAACACCAGCCCGAAACCAGGGGATACAACGTCACTGACCCGGCCGACATCCACATCGCCCTCGATGCCGAGCACCAGCCGGTCAAACTGATGATTGTAGCCGACATGCACGCCGCCAAAGCCGCCGCTCGGCCTGAAATCCGTGCTGGCGCCGGTCGGCGGGCCACCGAGGACGAACTCGATGGTGCGGTCGCGGCTCCATTCGTAGCCGCCCTGGGCGCCCGCATAAAAGCCGGTCCAACTGAGAGGTGGCGTGACGACAGCGCTCGGCGCCTTCACGGGCAAGTCGGCAGCATGCGCAGCGGCCGCGGTGCAGATCAGCGCAGCGAGGCAGATCAACGTGCGATTCATTGCAAATTCCAGCCCACAGGAATGATGGGCCTGACTTTAGCGGGTTCCCTTCGGTTTTGCTGTTGCGGCCGTGCGACACTCGATGAAAATGAGATGAAGGCGGCAGGCAATGCACGGCGACTGAGGCGAGCCGTCACACCTGCATGGTGGGCGCAACCGAAGCGCGCGGACAGGTTTCACGCGGCGGCCGCCGAGGCGACTCGCGGCCGACGACGGCCGAGCAGGACCAGGATCAGCACGGTCGCGCAGGAAAACACCAGGGTCAGGCCCAGCGCGGCGCGGCCGCCGAACTGGGTCAGCAGAGCGGCAAGGAGCGGCGGCGAGATCGCGGAGGCCAGATTGAGCGGCAGCGCGATCATCGACATCGCCTTGGCGAACTCGGCCTGGTCGTAGAAGACGAGCGGGATGGTTGCCCGCGCCACCGCCATCGCACCGCTGCCGGCGCCATAGAGCAGGATGAAGACCGCGACCGCCCAGGTCGCCCCCTCGCTCAGCATCAGCAGCAGCATCGCGACGGGGAGCGCCGTGCCGGCGACAAGCCCGGTCGTGATTCCGTCCCACCGTCCCCCGCCGAGGAAGTCCAGTCCGCGGGCGCTGACCTGGATCACGCCGAGCATCGAACCGAAGGCGATGGCCTGGGCCGGCGCCAGGCCTTCCGCCCGCAGCAGCTCGATGAGCACGGCGCCGAGACCAAAATTCACGAAGGCGTTCAGCGTGATCGCGATGACGACCAAGTTGAAGGTGCTGCGCGGAATCGCGGGCGCGTCGGAGGGTCTTGGAGCCGAGCCGCCTTCGTCCTTCACATTATTCCGGCGCGGCGCGCCGAAGACGTAGAGCGGAAGCGAGACCAGGATCAGCATGGCGGCGTAGACGAGGCAGGTGCCCCGCCAGCCGAAATGGCCGCTGAGAAACGAGGTGGTCGGCCAGAAGATGCTGCTGGAGAGGCCCGTCACCAGCATCAGCGCGCCGATGGCGTTCTTGGCTTGGCGCCCGGCAACCTCGTTGAGCATGATATAGGCACCGGTCGACAGCGTGGCGCTGCCGCCCATGCCGAGAATGACCCAGGCCACGAAATAGAGCATCGGCTCGCGCGCGAAATACAGAACGACGTAGCCCGGCACGGCCACAACGGTGCCCACCATCATCACCTTGCGTGCGCCGTGCCGCGCAAACGCCTTGGCGAGCCAGGGCGCGCACAGCCCCATGGTGACATAAAGCGTGGAGGTGCCCGCAAATACCATCGGCAGGCTCATGCCGAGATCGGCCGCAAGGTCGCGGCCGACGATCGGCGGAAGGCCGATCGTTCCCCATCCGATGAGTTGGGTGATTGCAAGCACCAGCAGGACCCCGATGAGCCTGCCGTCAGATTTCAAGAATCGCATTCCAAACGTCGCCTGCCCGGCAGGCGCAGATCGCGCCTGTGGGCATGTCTTAGCCGGAGACTCAGCGCACGGGAACGCCGGCCGCCGAATGGCAGAAGGCAGCCGGAAGCATGTCAGGAGGAGGCAGTAGGCCCCTATCCCGCGAGCCCGAGCAGGGATCGCGCCTCGGCCGCGGTCGCGACGCGCCGGCCATGGCGTGTGACAGCCTCACAGGCGACGGTCACGAGCTCCGCGTTGCTGGCGGCCAGCCGCGTCTTGTCGATCCTGATATTGTCCTCGAGCCCGGTGCGAACCGCGTCCGCGCCGCGCGCGAGGGCCCAGCCCATGACCTCGGCCTGATGGCGTCCGATCCCGGCCGCGGTCCAGGTCGCTTGCGGGATCAGCCGCTTCAGCTCCCCCAGGAGGATGTCGAGGACATGCTCGTCGGCCGGCATCGCGTTCTTGACGCCCATGACGAACTGCACGTGCGGACGCGGGTCGATCAGCCCCGCCTCGATCAGGCGGCGGGCGCCGTGCAGATGCGACAGATCGAAGATCTCGATCTCCGGCCGAATCCGACCCGCCTTCATGCCAGTGGCGAGGGTCTCGACCAGGGCGGCGCTGTTCTCGTAGACAATCGTCGGAAAGTTCACCGATCCCGTCGACAGCGAGGCCATGTCCGGCCTCAGATAGAGCGATGATCCACGCGCCGAAGGATCGCGGCCCCGCCCGCCGGTCGAGAATTGAACGATCATCCCCGGACAATGCTTCCTGATCCCCTCCTGCACCAGGGCAAAGCGCTCCGGGTCGGAGGACGGCGTCTCGTCATCGTTGCGAACGTGGATATGGGCAAGCGTGGCGCCGGCCTCGAAGGCTTGTTGCGTCGACTCGATCTGCTCGGACGGCAGGATCGGCACCGCAGGATTGTCCTTCTTGCGCGGAACGGAGCCGGTGATAGCGACAGCAACGACGACGGGGTTCATCCTGCAACCTCTTGATAATTGCGCTCACGCGCACCGAGTTCGACCAGGCAATTACGTAACGCGTCGAGCCCTGCCGCTGCAAACATCATCGATCGCAGCGGCATTGCCTCGTCACGTTTTCGTCAGGTCGGAATTGCGGCCGCGCTACTCGCCGCTTCGGCACGCTGCCGCTCATAGTCGGCCCGCGCCATCGGAACGGCCTTGGGATTGCCGAGATCGTCGATGCGGATCCGGTAGGTTTCCCGGGCGGTGACGGCCGCCAGCGCCGCGATGACCGTGATGCCGAACGCGATCGCTCCCACCGTCAACGGAATGTTGGCCGAGCCGGGAGGCGCCACGGTCGCAAACAAAGCGGGAAGCAACGCGGTGATGGTCGTGCCGATGTTCTGCGAGATCGCCATCGCCGACACACGGGTGCGCGTCGGAAACAGTTCCGGGTAGAAACTCGGGAAGATCGCGTTGTAGCCCTGGTAGACGACGCCCCACATCAGGAGCGACAGCAGGATCGCGAGCGGCACATTCCGGATGCTGATCGCGTAGAGATAGCCGAAGGCGAGCAAGCCGGAGAGCAGCGCGCCCACGATGATCGGAGGCTTGCGGCCGACCTTGTCGGAGAGATGGCCAACGAAGGGAATGACGAACACGGCCAGCATGTTTCCGAGCACCGGGATCCAGAGATAGACGTCCTTGGCAAAGCCGATGCCATAGGCGGGCTGGACCGCGTAGGCCGCACCGAAAATGGTCGCAACGACGGGGATGACGTTCATCAGAGCCATGCAGATGACCCTGAGCATGTCGCGCCAGCTCAGCTTGATGGCCTGGACAATGGGCGCCCGCGGCGTTTCTCCCCGCTCGTCCTCGCGGGCAAAGGCAGGCGTCTCGTCCACTTCGCGACGAATGATGTAGCCTGCGACGATGACGAAGAAGCTGAGGAGGAAGGGAATCCGCCAGCCCCAGCTGTTGAAGGCGTCGGTCGGCATGTAGGCCGCCAGCGGCAGGAAGACGGCTGCAGCGAGAATCTGACCGGCCTGCACGCCCTGAAGGGCGAAGCTCGCGTAAAAGCCGCGCCGTCCAAACGGCGCGTGCTCCAGGATCATCGAGCTCGCGCCGGAGATTTCACCGGCCACGGCAAATCCCTGCACGAGGCGCAGGATGACCAGCAGGATCGGCGCGAGGATACCGACCTGGTGATAGGTCGGCAGAAGGCCAACGGCCATGGTCGAGATGCCCATCAGGAACATGCAGACAATGAGGACGGTCTTGCGCCCATGGGTGTCGCCCCAATGTCCGAGAACGAAGGCGCCGATCGGCCGGGCCACATATCCAACCCCATAGGTCGCCAGCGATGCGACGATTGCGACGGTGGGATTGTCTGACGGAAAGAAGATTTGCGGGAAGATCAGCGACGCGGCGGTCGCGTAGATGAAGAAGTCATAATATTCGAGAGCCGACCCGATCCAGCCGCTGGCAGCAGCCTTCCTGGACTGACTCATCTGATGGATCGCGCGAGTCGTGACCATTTCAAAATTCCTCCCTGGTTTGCTGACGTCCCGTTGGCGGGCTTCGTTCGAAATTGGGCAGCACTCTCCGGACGCTCTGCGGAGCTTCGCGAGCGCTTGTCACTGCCGATACGTCTGATTGCATGCCAGAATAGGGCTTCGCCGGGCTAACACAATTACCCAGTTAAGCGATAAACCTAACATGATGTTATGCGCGTCGGGGCGACGTCAGGCTCGCGGACAGGCCGTGACGACGGCGCAGGCGCGGCTCAGCGACGGGCACTCCGAGCCGTGAACGACCCTTCATGGCGCGCGCGCACATGTCTCCGCGATTTGCGCAATCGCAGGCGCCGAGATGGACGATTGGGATTTCGAGCGGCGTGGGCCGGATGATCGCCTGAGTGGCCGGTCCCAATTCGCGTTTCGTTCGTAGACCGGGACGCTCAGGCTGGGTGGCCGGGATCGACGTGGTTCGGCGTCTTCTTGTCCCTAGCTGCCGAGCGCTGTCTCGCGCGCTTCGCGGCCGGGGACGCTGACATGGACTTCATGGCCCTGGCGCAGCGCCAGTGAGGCCGCGGCCACGGCCGATTCGAACGCGGATTCCTTGGTGGCGTATTTGCCGTTGATGTTGCCGTCGTGCAGAACGCCCCATTCGTCCTTGACCGGTACGATCGCATATTGAGCAAGGCCCATCGTCAATCTCCCTGGCATTGAAAAATCATCTCCAGCCGGCAACACGGTGTCGTCGGCGACGAGCAGCGCGCCTGGCTGTCGCCGTTGAGGAAGCCGGTGACGACGTCCTGCAGCGCGCCGATGAAGCACGCGATCGGGATCGGCACCAGCATCGGATGAATCGGGTGGCCCGCGATTTGCGCGGTGGTGCGCACGCGCAGGTGTTGCTGCACGGTCGGCCTCGTGTGGCTTTTCGCCCTGCCCGACCGGCCAACTCGTGCTTGCGGCGAAGGTTCCTACTCTTGCGCTGTCACCGGCGCGCCGGCCTGATACGCCGCATAGGCGCGCCTCAAGCCATCGTGAAGCGAGGTCGTCGCGCGCCAGCCGAGTTTCGTGAGGCGGCTGACATCGAGCAGCTTGCGCGGCGTGCCGTCGGGCCGCGAGGTGTCGAAGGAGATCTCGCCGCGGTAGCCAACGACCTCGGCAACGACGCGCGCGAATTCGGCGATGGTGATGTCCTCGCCGCTGCCGATGTTGATCAGCTCGGCAGCCGAATAGGTCTTCATCAGGTGCACGCAGGCATCCGCCATGTCGTCGACATAGAGGAACTCGCGCCGCGGCGTGCCGGTGCCCCACACGACGACGCTTCCGGCGCCCGCAACCTTGGCCTCGTGGAAGCGGCGGATCAGCGCGGCGACGACGTGGCTCATTTCGGGATGATAATTGTCGCCGGGGCCGTAGAGATTGGTCGGCATCACATTGATGAAGTCGCATCCATATTGGCTGCGATAGGCCTCCGCCATCTTGATGCCGGCGATCTTGGCGATCGCATAGGGCTCGTTGGTCGGCTCCAGCGGGCCTGACAGCACCGAGTCCTCGCGCAGCGGCTGCGGCGCCAGTTTCGGATAGATGCAGGAGGAGCCGAGGAACATCAGCTTCTCGGCGCCGTTCTGATGCGCGGCGTGGATCACGTTGGCCGCGATCGCGATGTTGTCGTAGATGAACTCTGCGCGCAGCGTGTCGTTGGCGACGATGCCGCCGACCTTGGCCGCGGCGAGGAACACGACCTGCGGCCGCACCTTTGCGAACCAGTCGAACACGGCGGCCTGGTTGCAGAGATCGACCTCGCGACGGTCCACCGTGACGAGCTTGACATCCTCGCTTGCGAGCCGGCGCACCAGCGCGCTGCCGACCATGCCGCGATGGCCGGCGACGTAGACGCTCTTGCCCTTCAGCTCAAACAGAGCGTTTGCCATGAGCTGCGTCCCGCTTCGCCTCGGCCAGATCGTTTGCCATCATCTCCTCGACGAGCTGGGCAAAGCTCCGCTTCGGCTTCCAGCCGAGCACCTCTCGCGCCTTGCTGGCATCGCCGATGAGGAGATCGACCTCGGTGGGGCGGAAATAGGTCGGGTCGATCTTCACCACCGTCTTGCCGCTCTTGGCATCGATACCGGTCTCCTCGACGCCTGCGCCACGCCATGCGATGCGCCGGCCGACCTGCGCGAATGACAATTCGACCATCTCACGCACCGAGCGCGTCTCACCGGTGGCGAGTACGAAGTCGTCGGGCTTGTCGGCCTGGAGGATCTTGTGCATGCCCTCGACATAGTCCTTGGCATGCCCCCAGTCGCGCTTGGCCTCGAGATTGCCGAGATAGAGCGTCTCCTCCAATCCCACCTCGATGCGGGCGACGCCGCGCGTGATCTTGCGGGTGACAAAAGTCTCGCCGCGGATCGGGCTCTCGTGGTTGAACAGGATGCCGTTGGAGGCGAACATGCCGTAGGCCTCGCGGTAGTTCACCGTGATCCAGTAGCCGTAGAGCTTGGCGACGCCGTAAGGAGAGCGCGGATAGAACGGCGTCGTCTCCTTTTGCGGGATCTCCTGCACGAGGCCGTAGAGCTCGGAGGTCGAGGCCTGGTAGAATCGCGTCTCCTTCTCCATGCCGAGGATGCGGATCGCTTCCAGCAGCCGCAGCACGCCGATCGCGTCGGCGTTGGCGGTGTATTCCGGGCTCTCGAAGCTCACGGCGACGTGGCTCTGGGCGGCGAGATTGTAGATCTCGGTCGGCCGGATCTGCTGCACCAGGCGAATCAGATTGGTCGAGTCCGTCATGTCGCCGTAATGCATCAGGAACGGCACGTTGCCGACGTGCGGATCCTGATAGAGGTGATCGACCCGCGCGGTGTTGAACGAAGACGAGCGCCGCTTGATGCCGTGCACGACATAGCCGAGCGACAGCAGATATTCGGCGAGATAAGCGCCGTCCTGGCCGGTCACGCCGGTGATGAGAGCGATCCGCTCAGTCATTGCTATCCCGATCTCCTGGTACCTATTGGCGGGGCGGTCCGCGCGTTCGTGGCCGTCGATGTGACCCCCTTCTTTGACAGAACGGCCGCCCCGGTCAACTCGTACGGGTCGCAATGGAGATTGGAGCGAGCGAAGCGCTCCGGCTCAGTTCGCAACTCCCATTTTTATACGCAATTCCAACAGGTTACGACGCTCCCATTTTCGTCGGCCGCTTCCCCCATCCAAACACGCCGCTCTGAAGTTGCTTCATTGTGCGGCGAATCTGCCGGCGTTTGATCGACGCCAAGGAGACGCCAAGGAAACGGCATTTGCTGCTCCCGAGCGATGGCGATCGGGCGATCGTTGGGATCATGCGGCGTGGCGGGAGGTCCTGGACCTTCCCTCTCATATGCCGGTCCGGGGAGAAAAGTGACCGCGCTCCGATTTAGCCAGAGGGGGATCTGCCGAATTTCCGCATGCTCGGCACGGATCCTCGAGTGAATGGAATTCGGGAATTATTCGTCGTCCGACGTCTTCACGTTGGATCCCTTCCCTCGGCGGAGCTTTCTGATGAATGCCGCGATCGCATCGTAAGCTTGCAGCAACGGCGGGCTCAGAGAAAAGAAGGTGCCGATCGCGATTGCAATAATTGCATGACGAAGCGAAAAACCCTCGTCCTCTTCCAGCTGGCTATTCGGATTGATCAATGCGGGTGACAGCCCGCTCTGTCCTCTCTTACCCGTCGGCCTCCGCGACTTCCGCGGAGGGATCATGATCACGACGAAGAGAACATTGATGAGCAGCCAAATGCCCAGAATAATAAGCAGAGTACGCATCGGAAATCCGAAGAATATAAATGGAATGAAATAGCCACGTCACGCCTGCGTACATTCGTTCACGCTTCCGTCACAATCATCTAGGTGCCTTGCCGGACGCAAGCAAAAAGCGCGCATTCCTCCCCCTCAGGAGCGTGCGGCCTCGACAGCCGGAGAGCGCTCGGCGGGCACAGCGCTGTTTCAACCGGACGGCTGATGCCGGACGGTGGTCGGCACTCATATGGGCGCTTGCCGCCACACCACGGGCCCCGCGGAACCGACGGACGAAGCAGCGCTAACGCTCGGCCCCACCTGCTTGCAACGATGGCTATGATGACAAGTGCGGAAACCGGCTCGTGTGTCGGCCGAAAATTGTGCTCGCGCTGTGGCAGCGGGCTCATTCGGACGATGGGTTGAGCCCGAAGCCCGGTTTCTGTTCCCCAACAGAGAATCGTCGGTCGGCGGAACAGCACCTCATGCGGCATCGTGGATCGACAACAACCTGAGAGGTAAAACGGCACGGGGGAAAACCAGACCGCGCCCGAGGTCGGCGCCGCTCCTCATCCGAAAAGAGAGGTATTATTGCACCTGTATATGCCTCCGACGTGGCATAAATGCGACAACCCCGTACATTTGCTCAATTTTCCCGCATTGTGCCTAGCTTGTCGGTGCAGTCCTTGCGAGACTTCGAGCAATTTCATGGGGGACCCCGCGACCGAATTCCGGAAACGGGCGGAGGTAAAATTGCTCAAGCACATTCTCGTTTTCACAGCATTTGCACTGGTTCCGTGCGGCGGCGCGTCGGCCGAACCGTTCTCGATCAATGACGCGTTGAAACAGGCCGTCCGGACCAATCCCGGAGTCGGTGAAGCGTCGGCCAACCGCCGCGCAACCGAGAGCGAGCTTCGCCAGACCCAGAGCACGCTGCTTCCGCAGGTGCGCGTAGAAGCGCGCTGGGGTCCCGAAAAGTTCGACCAGAGCGCTGCCGTGTCAACCAGCACCGCCCTGCCCGTCCCGGTCGCCGGAAGCGGCTCATGGCGAAACGGATCGCAGGAATCCGTCGTCGTCCGGCAGATCCTGTTCGACGGCTTCGCCTCGATTCACGACATCTGGCGGCAGACGGCGCGCGTCAACGCCGCGGCTTTCCGCGTTCGCGAGCGTACCGAATTGATCGCTCTGGACGCAGCGGAAGCCTATGTCGACGTCGTGCGCTATTTGCGACTGGTCACGCTCAGCGAGCAGAACGTCGTCACCCACGAGAAGATATTCGCCAACGTCAACACGCGCTTTTCCGGCGGACGCGCCGGTGAAGGCGATCTCGAACAGGCCCGCGAACGGGTCGAAAATGCCCGCGCGACGCTCGCCGAATTCCGCCGGAGCCTGGAAGAGTCCCGCGCCAAGTTCCGCAAGGTCGTCGGACTTGAGCCCATCAATCTTCGCTTCCCGGGACCGCTGGGCGGCTTGCCGACGACCCGCGACGAGGCCCTTGCAACCACGGTACGGTTCAACCCGACCATTCAGGCCGCGCAGGCCGACGCCGACGCGGCAAAGCATGCATTTCGCGTGACGGACGGCGCTTTTGTTCCGACCTTCTCGCTCGAGGGCCGGGCGACACACAACGACAATACGTACCCCTATCTTGGCGTTACGCACGACGACTACAGCGGCAAGGTTGTCATGTCCTGGGATGTCTTCCGCGGCGGTCAGGATGTCTGGCGACGGTCGGAGATGTCCGAGCGCTACGTCGAAAGTACTGCGCGGCATGCACGCCTTCAGCGCGATGCAATCGAATCCATCGACAAGGCCTGGGCAGCGCGGACGGTCACCGCGACACGAATCGCCGCGCTGACGCGGCAACTCGAGGCTGATCGCAAGACGATTGCGGCATTCCAGAAGGAATATGAGCTTGGCCAGCGTTCGCTGATCGACCTTTTGAATGCCCAGAACCAGTATTTTAACACGCTGGTTTCGTTGACTTCGGCTCGCGGCGTCGTGGTGTTCGCCGACTATCAACTTTTGGCGGCGATGGGCACGTTGCTCGAATATTTGAAATCGCCGCCGCCCGTCGATGCAGCGCCGATGGATCTTGGGATCTTCGCAACGCCCGACTACAGGGCGCCGACGCTCCGCGTGAAGCTGCCCCAGACCGGCTCCGAGCCGCTGAACGTCCCGGTGCCCGCACCGGAACGGGTTACCGCCCGTCTGGGCTACGCGAGCGAAGCGCCCGAGCCTGAGGCGTTCAAGAATCGATGGCCGTCGCGTTCCAATCAGCCGACCCTGCTGGGAGCATCCGAATGGATCACGCAGCAGCGAAGCACCGGCGATCCGGTCATACTGCACACCTCTCCCGTTTCCGCGTACGCGGCCGATAGAAAGCCGCACTGGCTGGCGACGGCATTCGAGCCAGCTCAAAGATAGTGCCAGTTCCGCGAGTACAGTCGGGTCCGTGATCGGCGAAAGGCGGTTCGAAGATTAACCTTTAGTTGTGCTTTTGCCGATTTACCAAATGATTCCGTGCGTTTTCCGCTATGCTGGAATGACGGTTCGCTTTTCGCTCCGCACCATTTCATTTTGGACATTCGCATTTGTTGTTTCGAGCATCCGAGTCAACGCGCATGCATGGCTACCCCATTGCGGAGCGAGCCGTTGCGTCTGAACCGAAGCAAGCGACAGGTCGCCCCGACAGCGACGACCCACTTGCATCATCGCTCATTTACCTGGCGTCGTACCACGGCCGCGCCGTTAGCCGCGAGGCACTGCTAGGCGGCCTGCCGATCCTCGATGGTCGGTTATCAGTTCCCCTCTATGACCGTGCGGCTCAGCGCGCGGGCCTCCAGACCGAAGCCGTCAAACGCGACATTGCCGATATTCCCGCGCTGGTGCTGCCGGCCGTCCTTATCATGAAGAATGGGACGACGCTGATCCTGCTGGAGTTCGACAAATCCGGAAGCAATGTCAAAGTCCTCAATCCGTCCCTGACGGCCGGTCTCCCTGAGCTTCACGCGATCCAGGCCATCTCGGCCGACTACACCGGATACGCATTCTTCGTCAGGGCGGCGGTCGAGAGCAACGCACGCGCCGTCGCTGCAGGCGATCTTCCGCGAAGCCATTGGTTTTGGTCGGTGGTCAAGTTGCATTGGCGCAGCTACGGTCACATCGCGCTTGCCGCCTTCCTGATAAATATGCTCGCGCTGGCGACGCCCCTCTTCACCATGAGCGTCTACGACCGCGTCGTCCCCAATGGCGCGCTTCCTTCGCTGATTGCCCTGTCGATCGGAATGGGGCTCGCGATTGCGTTCGACTTCATCTTCCGGACGGTCCGCAGCCGCATGATCGATGTCACCGGCAAGACGATCGACGTCATCCTCGCTGCCAACATTTTCGAGCACGTGATGGGCGTGAAGATGGCGCAGCGCCCCCCTTCGGTGGGCATCCTCGCCAATCAGTTGCGCGACTTCGATTCAGTGCGCGAGTTCTTCACGTCCGGCAGCGTCGTGTCCGCGACGGATCTGCTGTTTGCCATGCTGTTTGTCGGGATCCTCTTTGTGATCGCCGGGCCGCTGGCCTGGATACCCCTGGTGATGTTGCCGGTGATGCTCCTGATCGGCGTGGCACTGCAGCGCCCGCTGGACCGGGCCATGAAACGCCAGCAGGCTGAAGCTGCGGCACGTCACGGCGTGCTGGTCGAATCGCTGTCCGGCCTCGAGACGATACGCGCGACCGGCGCCGAAGCCCGCATGCAAACGGCCTGGGAGCGATCCGTCGCAGCAACGGCCCGCTCGGGCGAAGACGTCCATTTCTGGGCCTCGCTCGCGCTGACGAGCGCCAATACGGCCCAACAGCTCACCAGCCTCGCCCTGATCGTCGTCGGCGTATTCCTCATACTCGACGGCAAGCTCACGGTCGGAGCGCTGGTGGCGGCAAACATGCTGGCGGGGCGCGTTCTGGCACCGATCGCCGGGATCGCGTCGGTGATCACGCGCGGAACGCAGACGCTGAGCTCGTTGAAGGCCATCGATCGCATCATGTCGCTGGAGCGCGAGCGATCCCCTACGCGTGCCTATGTCTCGCGACAAATCCGTGAAGGCGCGATCGCTTTCGACGGCGTCAGCTTCACTTACCCCAATGCGCCCGGCAAGGCCCTCGACAAGGTATCCTTCAAGATCGAAGGCGGCGAGAAGGTCGGCATCATCGGACGCATCGGATCCGGCAAGACGACTGTGGGGCGGCTTCTGCTCGGATTCTATGAGGCGCAGGAGGGCCGTATCCTCGTCGATGGTGTCGATTCGCGGCAATACGATCCGTCCGACCTGCGGTCCGGGGTTGGCTTTGCGATGCAGGACACCGAGCTGTTCTTCGGAAAGCTGCGCGACAACATCGCGCTGGGCAAACCCGAGGCAACCGACGAGGAAGTCCTGGCCGCCGCACGGCTGGCGGGCGTCGAGACGTTCATCGCGGGCCATCCCATGGGCTACGACATGCCCATTTCGGAAGGCGGCCGGAGCCTCTCCGGCGGCCAGAAGCAGGCAATCGGCCTTGCGCGGGTGCTCATCAAGAAGCCGCGGATATTGTTCCTGGACGAACCGACCGCCCATTTCGACATTCGCAGCGAAGCCGAATTTCTCGAGCGCCTGAGGGCGCTGCGCGAAGAGCAGATCACCATTCTGATCTCGACGCATCGCCTCTCACTGCTGAATATGGTCGACCGCCTGCTGCTGTTCGACAACGGCCGGCTGATTGCCGACGGCCCCCGCGACAAGGTTCTCGCGCTCCTGCAGGGCAAGCCGGCGTCATCGACGCCGAGCCAGAACCCGGCGGCCGCCGAGCAACCCGCCTCACCCATGGCCAGAACCAATGTCGTCTGATTTCGCGTTTGCCAACGATGTTCGGGCCGCCGCCGCGCTTCGCGCGCCGCGGACCTCCCGCATGCTGCTTGTCGCATCCCTTGCCATGCTCGCCACGTTCCTGACCTGGGCTCATTTCGCCGTGCTGGACGAGGTCAAGCGAGGAAACGGCCGCGTTGTACCCGCGCGCCAGATGCAGGTGGTGCAGTCGCTCGAAGGCGGGATCGTCGGCGATATCCTCGTCCAGGAGGGATCGATCGTCCAGCAGGGCCAATCCCTGATGCGCATCGACGATACGAAGTTTGCATCCGAATTCGGCGAGATCAGGGAACGGCGGGCTGCGATGGCGGCCCGTGTCACCAGACTTGAAGCCGAAGCCAGAGGAAAGGGCGAGCTGATCTTTCCCGATCAGCTTGACCAGGTGGTGCCGTCGGCCGTGGCCACGGAAAGCAGTGTGTTCAAGATGCGCGCGCAGAAACTGGCGCAGGATGTCGACGTCCTGAACCAGCAGGTGGCCCGGCTCGGCGGCACACTCAAACTGCTGGATCGGGAGCTGGCGTTGACGCGCAAGCTGTACGAGCAAAAGGTGGTGCCGGAAATCGAGATGTTGCGGCTCGACCGCCAGGCGACCGAGATGCGAGGACAACTCGCGGAGGCCCAATCCAAGATCGCGAGCACGATCTCCTCCTTCCGCTCCCAGGCGGACGAGGATCTTGCGAAGTCCAAGGGCGATCTGGCCGTGCTCGATGAAAATATCAAATCAGCGCAGGACCGGGTCCGGCGAACCGACCTCAAGGCACCCGTGCACGGCATCGTCAACAAGCTGAACGTGACCACGGTGGGGGCGGTCGTGCAGCCCGGCGCCAACGTGATGGACATCGTTCCCCTCGACGACACGCTGCTGGTCGAAGGTCGCATCAAGCCCCAGGACATCGCCTTCATCCGGCCCGGCCAGGACGCGGTGGTGAAGATCTCGGCCTACGATTCCTCGGTCTATGGCTCGCTGAAGGGCAAGGTCGAGCGGATCAGCGCCGACACGATCGTCGACGACAAGGCCGAGAAAACGCCGGAGCGCCAGGAGAGCTTCTACCGCGTCATGGTGCGGACAGAGAAGAACCACCTGGGCACGGAGCAGAAGCCGCTCCCGATCATTCCCGGCATGGTCGCGACGGTCGAGGTGCTGACCGGCGAGAAGTCGGTTCTCGATTATCTGGTGAGACCGGCCCGCACATTGCGCGACGAAGCCCTGCGCGAGCGTTGAGGCTTCGCCAAGGTTAACAGAGCGCAAAGGTCGCGGCGACAATTTGCCGGTCTCTCGAAGCGCGGGATTGACCGCCTTTGCGACAAGACCGCCGCCCTCCCCCTGATTTAACCTCGTCTAAGCGTCGCAGACCTCAGTCTCGATCCGACAACAGGATCGGGGCGTGGATCGACGCGATAGACGTTGACGACGCTCCCGGCGCAGGGGACGTCGTCTATGACACTGCATTGGGAATTGCAGCGGAAAGGCCTGTGCGCGCTTGGCGCAGCGCTGGCCGCATTGATCGTTGCCAGCGTGACATCGCCTGTCCGGGCCGATGACGCCTCGGCTCAGGACGTCTTGGCTCGGGACGTCTTGGCTCAGGGCGCTCAGGAAACTCTCGCACCCGGCATTGACGCAGCAGTGCGGGCACCGGCGACGTTCTTCCGCATCAACGACGTGCTGGCGAAGCTCGATGCCATGCGCGGCCGCGGGCCGAATGCAGTCCGCCTTGCGGCGCTGATGCCTTCCAACATCGCGACCGACGCGGCTCCTGAGCCGAGGCCCGCGCCGGCGAAAGGCGACGAGCCGTTTGGCCTCTTCACCTTCCGCGCGCCCGAAGGCGTGTTGTGGCAGAAATGGCGGGGCCTCGAAACCAGGCTGGCGAGGGATGCAGAGACACTGAGAGGGTGTCAGACCGACGCCGGCAACTGCCCCTCGAACGCCGCCCAGTTCCTGCGATTGATCGGCGCCGTCAAATCGAAATCCGGACGCGCAAGGCTCGATGAGGCCAACCGCGCGGTCAACATGGCCGTCCGCTACGTGAGCGACTATGCGCAGCATGGCGAGGCCGATCGCTGGAGCTCGCCGCTGGAGACCTTCGCGACCGCAAAGGGTGATTGCGAAGACTATGCGATCGCAAAATACGTCGCACTGCGCGAAGCCGGATTTCCGCGCGAGGATCTCCGGCTCGTGCTGGTCCGTGACCGCGCCGTGCGGCAGGACCACGCCGTGCTCGCCGCGCGCCTCGACGGGCAGTGGCTCGTGCTGGACAACCGGCGCTCCGAGCTGATCGAGGATTCGGGGGCGACGAACCTGGCCCCGCTATTCGCCATCGACCACGCCGGCGTCCACTTGTTCGCCGCACCCTACGCTCAGCGCCAGCTATCCGGACCCGCGGAAGCAACGCCGGCTGCCAGCGACGAAGCGACGGAATGGGGCAACGCGGACGTCGCTGCCGGCGCGGCCTGGCCCGGCGCACTCCCGCTGCTAATGTGAGACAAAGAGAAAGCGGCTCTCATCGAGCCGCTTTCCGGTACCGTCAGCGTCAGCCCAACTGCTAGGCCTGCGCGGCGTGATTCACCTGCAGATCGTTGTCGATGAACAGGCTTGCCGTCGCCGTTGCCACGGTCGAGCCCGTCGGAATCCACTGATGGAAGACCTGCCCGCCAGAGGAGGTGAAGGTGTTGGCCGACTCGGTCCACCCCCCGGCTCCCGTCGCAAGCTGCACATCGTCGCCGGCAGAACCGACAATGAAGAGGGAATGCGCCGTCGTCGAAGTGCTGTTGGTCGCCTCAGTGATGGCGGTGACCTTGGCGATCGATAGCCCGTTGAGCTCGGTTCCGTAGAGCGAACTTGCGAGCGGATCGTCGGTGATCAGGATCGATTCCAGATTGGTCAGGCTCGCACCCGACAGGTCAACTCCATAGAGATGGACACCTCCCACCGTGTGGGCATTGCCAGATGACAGGCCGTTGGCCGACGCACTGCTGATCTCCAGCGACGAGTTATAGATCGCTCCGTCATCGATGCGCAGAATGTCGAAGCCGCTGCCGCCATCGATCGTGGTCGACGGGTGGTACACCAGAATGTCGTTGCCAGCTCCGCCGTTCTCCGTGTTGCCCGGAGAACCCGCCGCATTCAGAAGGTCGGCATCATTGCTGCCCGACGCGGTCGCGTTCTTACCATCCACATACGTCATGTTGTAGGTGTTGGTATTGGCTGACGGATCCGAGATGCTGTCGCCGTTGGTGTGAGAGTCATGTGAATCCGTGCCGGTCACGCCAGCGGCATTGTTCGTCGTCATGACCGCAGTGAAACCGGCACTGACGCTGCCGCCGCTGATCCCGATCTGAGGGTGCCCAGACGCCTCGTCGATATGCGTGCCGTTGAGTGTGAAGTTGGTCACACCGATCTTTGAAGTGTCGAACGGGGCATCGAGCGAGACCAGGAAGTGGTCCGCTCCCGAGATGTTGAAACCGGCGTCCGAGGTGACGTTGCCCTGCTGGCCCTGCGCGTTGGTGATCACCAGCTGTGAGTAGGCGTCGAGCGGATGCTCCTGGTCGACGAACGTCAGGATCATGTCCTGGGCGGACTGGTTCGAGTTGGTGACGATTGTGCCCGACAGCAGCCGCGCAGCCGGGATACCGGTCGTATCGGTGAAGGCCGCCACGTTGTCGGTGGTGAGATCGGCGTTGCTCGCGCCGACCCCACCGCCATGCAGCGTGGTCTCGGTTGCAGTCGCCGTGGCCGTGAAGTTCAGCGTGCTTGGCAACGTGCCCGTCGCCGGCGCGGTCACCGCAAAGGTCAGGTCGATCGTGGCGGTCTGGTTGGCGTTCGGATTGAGACCTGTATCCTGGGGGACGATGACATGGATGTCACCCGTCGCCGAAGTGTAGGTGTAGCTGAACGTCGTGGGGGCACCGTTGTAGGTGCCAGCGATCGTGCCGCTTGCCAGGAGGCCGGCCGTGAACCCGCTCTGGAGATGGATATCCAGCGTGTGGGTCTCCGATCCGTCGTGAACGTCGCCGAACGTCGCCTTGATTTGCAGCGCTCCGGTTTCGCCGTTGCTGAAGGCCGTATTGGAATCGCTCGGCGAGTCGGTCACGAAGATCATGTGCGTCTGGCCGGCGACCACGGTCGGCATGTCCGCGACGGCGTCGACGTAGATGGTCCCAGCCGTACCCGCGCTGGTGGCGCTTATCGCGCCCTGCGCGGCGGTGGCCGTCATCGTGATGCTCGCGTCCACATCGGTGTTCAGGGGCGGCGTCATCGCCACCGAGACCGTCTCGGCCGTGCCGGCCGCGGCGCCGCTGATGTTGAAGGTCAGCACGCCGCTACCGGAGTTGAAGGTTGCGGTCACAGTCGCACCGTTGACCGTGGCCGTGGATGTATCGACGCTCCAGCCCGTGAGGCCTGAAACGACGACCTGGGTGACATGCGAGCCCGCGCTGACGGGCGTAGCCGTGAATTGGAACACCTCCTGGGTGTCTTCCGGCAAGGCGACGTTGCTGCCGACCGCAACGGTCGGCGCGTACACGACTGGCACCGAGGTCGTTCCGGTCGTCAGCAGCTGCTCGTATTCGCTGCCACCGCTGAAGACTCCGGTGATGGAATCGGCGATCGACGTCTGATTTGTGATCTGCGCGTCGGTGTAGTTGGTCGTCACCGAACCGCTCGCCTGCCCCGCGACGATCGTGACGTGCTCACCGTTGGCCAGGGTCAACACCAAATCGGTCTTTGGAGTGAACGGTGTCAGCCCGCTCGTCAGCGTCACCGTGTAGGTGACCGAGCCGCCAAACTCGGAGATGCCGGCGGTAGAGGTCGTCAAGGCGGCGGTGACGGGATCCTGATCGTCGGTGATCGTCGTCGTCACCGTCGCCGGGTTCGTCACCAGGCTCTCGTACTCGCTGCCGCCGGTATGGCTGACAATGCTGTTCGTCACCGGATGGGTGTCGATATAGACGTCGTCCTCGTTGACCGAGATCGTGGTCGAGCCGCTGGCCTGGCCAGCCTGCACGATGACGTGCTCGCCATTGGCAAGCGTGAAGTCCAGATTGCCGGTCGGCGTGACCGGGCTCAGCCCGCTGGTCAGCGTCACCGTGTAGGTGATCGAGCCGCCCTGCTCGCTCGTCGACTGTGTCGCCGTTAGCGTCGCCGTCACCGGGTCGATCGTGTCCTTGATCGTGACCGTCGCGTGGCCATAGGTTGCGTAGTTCACCGCCTCGAAATTGCCGCCGGAGGTGCCGGCGATCGAGACCTGGGTCGCGTTGCCGTCCAGGTAGACGTCATCACCCTGCGCGGGCTGCGGAGCGGACGACGCGAGCAACTGACCAGGCGCGAAGGTGATGTTCACGCCATTGTCCAGCGTCACCGTGAACGGGGTCAGCGACGCGTAGTCCATGTGCGCCGTGTAAACAATCATCTCGTTCTCGAGCACCACGACATCGTGCAGCG
>NZ_LBJZ01000005.1:0-94531 GCF_028128935.1 Bradyrhizobium sp. CCBAU 11361 | reverse complement strand
CGCATGATCCACGCTGGCCGAGATCGTCGCCGTGCCGACGCCCTCGTTCACCGTCACGTCGTTCAACGTCACCGTGGTCGGATCGATGGTGTCCTTGATCGTGACCGTGGCGTGGCCGTAGGTCGTGATGTTGNACGCCAGTGGTCTGACCATCGAGGATCGTGATGGTCGCGCCGTTGCTCAAGCTCAGCACGAGGTTGCTGCCCTGCGGTGCATGGTCCACGCTGGCCGAGATCGTCGCCGTGCCGACGCCCTCGTTCACCGTGACGTCGTTCAACGTCACCTTGGTCGGGTCGCTGTCGTCGGTGACCACGAACGACACCGTCGATGCCGACGTATCGCCGTCGCCATCGGTCACGGTGTACGTGAAATTCGCCGGCCCGCCGGTCTTGTGGACGTCATCGGGCTGCGCAACGAACTTGTAGGCACCGTCCGCGGTGACCTGGAGACTGCCATGGGCGATCGAGATGGCCTGGGAATACCCGTCATTGCCAAACGACAGAGTTACCCCGTTGATCTCAGTGACGGTCGCACCGTCCGCGCCCGGATCGAAATCGAGCTGCCCCGTGACCGGCGCGGACCCTTCGAGGACGTTCTGCGGCGCCTCCGCAAAGGCGTGCGGACCGTCGTCCTGGAAATTGATGTGAAGCCCGGCGGGCGAAACCGCATGGGCGGTATCGCCGTCACCGTCGGTCGCGGTGGCCGAGATGTATACGAGGCCGTTCGTGATCGAGACCTCGTCGTCATGGGCAGCAGGCGTCGAGCCATCGACATTGTGCGCGATCGCCGCAAATTGTGCGACCCACAGATGCCCGTCGGTGTCGACGTAGAGCGCGAACACCTTCTCGCCGGTCTGGACGTTGTTGCTGTCGACGCCCCAGACGATGTTCGGATTGGTGGAATCCGTGAACAGGAAGATGTCGTGGTTGCCGGCCGTGGTGTTCAGCCCGGAATCCTGGCCGGTGAATCCACCACCGGTGGAATTTGTCAGTTGATAGGACACACCTCCGGCCGGGCCCGGTCCATCCGTGCCGAAATCGGGCGTCGTGAACAGAGTGTTGGCGGCACCGGTCGACTCGGCGTAGCCGAGAACCGTACCGATCTGGGCGCCGGCAATCGCGGCCGTGAGCACGCTCGGGGCTGTCGCGGGATCGACGTCATTTTCCGGGTTCGGGCCGGATTGCGGAGCGAATCCCGCGCTCTCGTCATGGGTGACGCTGAGCGTGGCGGGGGCGCACACCACGGACGAGATGCCGCTCACCGAGAACGGATGACCAACGTTCGTCTCTTGCGGATCGTTCGGGTCGACCGGAAGGGTCGGAGCGCCGTTTGGCGTGCTCGAGAAGGCGACGTTGTCGTAGTTGGAGATGACGAGACGATTGAAGTCGTCGGTCGTGTCGACCGTGACGGTTGCACCCTCGTTCAGGCCGACGATGACGACGCCGACAAGCGTGTTGCCGTCATAGACCGGAATCTTGGTGTAGCTGGCGTCGCCGGTGACGGTGACGTCGTTCAGCGTGATCGGCAGCGGGTTGCCATCATCGGTGAAGTCGTTGTTGTTATTGGCGTTGAAGACCTGGACGAAGACCGTCGCCGTGTTGCTCGGATTGCCCTGGATCTGTTGGATCGTGAACGAGGCCGCATCAACCTCATAGTGCCCGTTATAGGCGAAGCTATTGGCAGGGAACGTGACGTTGTTGACGAAGTCGAGCCGCAGGATTTCCGCAGGCTGGTCGTTGCCGCCGTTGACCTCATGGCCCTCGATCGACTGGTTGCCGACGCCGATATCGCTCCCTGTCGTATTGATCGTGTTCGCGTTCGAGCCCTTGCCCTGACCGACGCCGGACAACAGCACGTCCTGGTCGCTCGGACCGTCGAGACCGCGCTCGTCAACGTTGCCCGCCTTGATGCCGACATAGGTGAGCGGCGTATCGACGCAATCCTCCGAAGCGGAGATGGTCGGACCGGAATCGTCGATGGAGACGATGGAATGGCCGTTGTCGACGAGAGTCGCGGTGGCCGATTTCGTGACATGGTCACCATCGCCGTCGGTCACCGTCACGGTCAGCTTCACGCCGACGCTCTGGCCGGCAATCGCCGTCAGCAACGAGATCGACTCGTCGAACAGCGAGGGATTCTCGGGCAACCGGGACCCGGCAGGCTCCGACGCATCGTGATCGATCGGCAGGAATTGATCGACCACGAGCTGGGCCGTCGCCGGATCCGCCGAGCTCAGAGAGACGCGCAGGACGACGAAATCATCGCCCGTGGACTGCGTATCGTGGCCAACGCGGCCGACGATCTGGCCACCCTCGAGTGTCAGCCAGACCGTCCGATGGTCCACCGACGTGCCGTCGAGCGGGCTACCAGCCAGCGCCGTGGCAACGAGGTTGGTCTTGATCCCGCCCACTTCGGGCGCGCCGGTCAGGACAAGGCTCAGCGCCGACGCAACGGGATTGACCAGTGCGGGGCCATCGGCCCCGTAATCGATCACCGCATTCGTGAACAAGGGGGCCAGCAGCCCCGCGCCCGTCATCAGCTCGCCGATCTGGGCCGTCGAGGTCGCGTCCGTCGTGAACGTGACGGTGGCGTTGCCGGTGTCGTCGGCGATTCCGTTCGGCGTTCCACCGCCCGACTCGCCCTCGCCGAGGTTGTATTGATCCGGCAGCGACCCGTCATGGCCGATCGTCTCGTCCAGATTCAGTGCGAGCGCGACAAATTCCGGTGTGGTCACGTCGGTGCCGATCGTCAGCGCCGGACCGTCGTCGTTGAAGTGGATCCTGCTCGAAATATCCGCGGACGCGGACGCGGTGTCGCCATCGCCATCCTTGATCGTCACGACGGCCGAGATCGAGCCCGCGGCCAGCGAGGCCGGATCGTTCGGATTGGACGCATCGGAGTGATGCAGCGAGAGATATTCGACCACCGAGACCTTGCCGGTGACCGGATCGATCGCGACCGCAAAGGCGGTCTTGCCGCTCAGGTCGGGATAAACATTGTCCTGGCCCACCGTGCCGATCACCCGGCCGGCAAGATCCTGCGACAAGGTGATCTCCGTTCCGTCCGTCAAGGTCACCCCGGACGTGGACGATTTCAGCTCGAGCGAATAGGTGATCGCCGCAGTCGGATCGGGGCCGTCGACGCCAAAATACGGCAGGATGCTCAGGGCTGCGCCGCTGCTGGTCGCGTAGGCGAGCACCGGCCCGGGCTTATCCGGATCATCGCCGGGATTCTGCACGTCCGCAAAGATCTGCAACGGGCCAGTAACGTCGTTCGCCTGGTTGCCCGGGGTCTCGTCCGCCGTCACCCCGAAATTGCGCGACACCGTCGCCGCCACCAGCGGGCCGTCGTCCTCGAACTGGATATCACCGCCAATGTTGGCGGACGCCGACGCGTGATCGCCGTCGCCGTCGGTGACCGTCACGGTCGCCTTGACCTGGCCGAGGGCGTTTGCCAGCGAGACCGCCTCATCGATATCGCCGCCGATATCGGCGCTGTCATGGTGAAGCGAAACATACTGGACGACGGACACCTTGCCGCTCACCGCGTCGATCGCAATCGCAAACGCGGCCGGATCGTTGGTGCCGGTCACGTCATTGCCGGGATCGCCCCCGTCGTAGCGACCGACGATCAGGCCGTTCTCGAGGAACAGGAAGATCTCCTTCCCTTCCGTCGTGGTGAGCATCGCATCGACCGGGCCGGTCGTGCTCTGGCCCTGCGCGTCGGTCAGTGTCAGCGAGAAGACCTGGGCGCCCGTCTTGGCCGCGCCGTCGGTGCCGTAGTCCACATTGTCGATGGTGAGCGCGGCGACGTTGCTCTGCGCATACCCGATCGGAAGGCCGAAGAGAACCTGCGGGTCGTGTCCGGGATTGCTGACGCCGTTGAAGACGGGCGTGAACAGAATGTCATTGTCGTCGCCGAACGGCGGGCTCTGCAGCAGCAGGGTCTCGTCGTGGACGACCTGGAAGGCCGAATTGGCGGAAACCGAGACCGCGGGGCCGTCATCCTGGAAGCTGATGCTGGAGTCCTGGGTGCCCACGATCTCGATCGTGGCCGAGGACGTCGCCGTGTCATTGTCGCCGTCGGTGATGGTCGCGGTCAGCGTAACGCCGAGGCTCGCGCCCTCACCGACCAGGTTGAGGAACTGCGTCGAATCGAAATTATTGAGGTCCGCGCCATGGTCGATCGCCATGTACTGGTCGACGACGAGCTGGCCTCCCGAGAGGCTGCCCGCGTTGTCCAGCGTGATGCGGATCGCGATCGGGCCGTTCGGATCGGCGCCGACATGACCCACGATCTCGGTGTCGCTGACCTTGAACAGATAGATCGTGTCGTCGGAGTAGGTGTGGTTCGGATCCGTCACCTTCAACGTGGTGGCGATGCCGCCGCTCTCCGTTTCCTTGGCGCTCGACAGCGCGAACGAATAGGCATAGTCGGTCGACTTCTCGCCGTCGGTGCCGGCAATCTTGGTGACGTCGAACAGCGCCTCCAGTTCGCCCTTCACGTCGCCTTCGCCGGCCGCCGTCTTCAGCTCGCCGATCGGATTGGTGCCGGTCGGATCCGGGGCCGTGTTGCCTGAGACGTCGTCGACGGTTCCGTCAGGAAGACCGTTGGCGCCGCGATCGCCGCCGATCGACTCGTCGAGCGACAGCGTCGCGAGATGGGCCGACCCCTCCTCCGGCTGCTGCACCGTCACGTCAATCGACGGGCCGTCATCCTGGAAGCCGATGCTCGACTGTTGGGGCCCCGCGATCACGATCGTGGCCGAGGACGTCGCCGTGTCATTGTCGCCGTCGGTGATGGTCGCGGTCAGCGTAATGCCGAGGCTCGCGCCCTCACCGACCAGGTTGAGGAACTGCGTCGAATCGAAATTATTGAGGTCCGCGCCGTGGTCGATCGCCATGTACTGGTCGACGACGAGCTGGCCTCCCGAAAGGCTGCCTGCGTTGTCCAGCGTGATGCGGATCGCGATCGGGCCGTTCGGATCGGCGCCGACATGGCCCACGATCTCGGTGTCGCTGACCTTGAAGAGGTAGATCGTGTCGTCGGAGTAGGTGTGGTTCGGGTCCGTCACCTTCAACGTGGTGGCGATGCCGCCGCTCTCCGTTACTTTGGCGCCCGAGAGCGCGAACGAATAGGCATAATCGGTCGACTTCTCGGTGTCCGTGCCACCATCCTTGACGACATTGAACAGAGCTGCCAGATCGCCGGGGCTTTCGACATTGCCGACATCGGTCTTCATCGTGCCGATCGGATGGGTGCCGGTCGGGTCCGGACTCGTATTGCCCGAGACGTCGTCGAATGTTCCGTCCGGGAAGCCGTTCGCGCCGCGGTCACCGCCGATCGATTCGTCCAGCGACAAGGTTGCAAGGCGCGTGGGTCCTTCGCCTCCGTCATCCACCGTGACCAGGATCGTCGGACCATCGTCGAGAAATGACACGCCGAGCGAACCGGTCGACACCGCAGTCGCCGTGTTGCCGGAGCCGTCGGTCACCGTCTGCTGCACGAAAACGACATCGCCAAGATGCGCGCCTTCGCTCGTGTCAGGCTCGGACGCCGTGCCGTGCTTGATGGCTTCATACTGGGCCACGTCAAGCTTCAGCGTCGCCGGATCGAGGTAGAGCTGGAAGGCGACTGCACCGTTCGGATCGGCGACGCCGCCGGCGCCCTCACGTCCGACGACCAGACTGCCCTCGGTGAACAGGAAGATTTCATTGCCGGTGACCGTGGCCTGCAGACCGGAATCGGCGCCGGCGAATGCCGCGCCGGTAGAGGTCGTCAGCGCATAGACGATCGTTCCGGTCCCGCCGATGCCGAAGCCGGCGCTCGACGACGCGATCTCCGAAACGGCGCTTTGGGCCCATCCGATCAGTCCGACGGCGGAGAAGACTGCGGGCAGCCCAGCATTGGGCTGATCGTTCGCACCGTTCAGAATCTGGACATCGACGGTTTCATCGTGGATGACGACCGTACCGGAGAGCGTAAAGGCTGCGCTCGGCGCAGTCGTTGCGGGCAGTCCGGCGAAAGTCTCCGGATTGAGGACCAAATTGCCGAGCTGTTCCTGCCCGAGCAGGTCCAACGGATTGCCGGCGTTCAAGGGATCGACCGCAGCATTGGAGAAGTTGGCGCCGCTGCCCTGGGCGTTGCCGTTGCCATCACCGGCCGCAGGAAGCACGGACTGGTCGGTGGTGATCGGGAAGAGGCTCGCGAATTCCTGCACGTTGACGTCGCGCCCGGGCGCCAGCTCGATGGAGAGCAGGTGCTGATCGTCGTGACGGGAATCGAAGACCGGATCGACCGTGATCGTCGATTTGTTGTCGAACAGAATGATCAGCTTCTCGCCGACATGAACGAGCGTGATCTTTTCGTTGGCTATTGCGGAGAAATCGAGCTTGACCTTCTGATCAAATCCGAGATGTACGACCACCGCCTGATCTGTTAGCGGCTTTGCCAGAGTGAATGTTCGAACTGGAGTTGTGTTGGTCGGAATAGCTGCGCCGGTAGCCTGCGCTACCTGAAATTGTGCGTTCATAAATCTGCCCCTGCCGAAACACTGTGCAGTTCAAATCAAGTCTGTAGAAAGCAATTCGAAAAATTTCGCTATTAAGCTATTGTTAACCGAGGCTGGGGTCAACGAAATCAACTAGTTAACGAAGGGTTTTTGGTGCGCCGTGGTAAATTGGCTAATCGGTACACACAGCGTCGAAAAAGCATTTAAATTGAGCATCTTGCAACGAATTGACCGGGAAAACGCGGCGAGCGGGAGACCACCAATGCGGGTATTATTGTCCGCGGCCATCGTAATGTTGTCTGGGTTCGTCGCGCCGGCCTTGGCCGAGGACGCATCGTCTCCCGTCGAGCGAACGGTCAAATCCGCCCCCAATAAGGACACGCGAGTCGGCGTCTTCATCAACGTACTACCCGATTGCACGTCGGGTCCCCTGCCGACGATCCGCCTGGTCAATGCGCCCGCATCCGGGAAGGTGACGGTCAAGTCGGCGAAGGTGAAAGCCACGAACTACAAGTCATGCCTCGCGCTGGAAGTGCCGGCCTATGTCGCGTTCTACAAGTCGCAGCCCGACTTCATCGGCGACGACGTTCTGACGATCGAGGTCAAATATGCCGGCGGCCGGACGGAAATTCAGAAGATCACGGTCAACGTTGTAGGCCCCGGAGCGCAGCAGAAGATCTAGGCGCGTAGCCTCTTCACGGGGGCCGATGGGAGCGTTCCTGGACGAGCGGCGCTGGGCCTACCACAGGGAGCAGGCCCAGTTGGCGCCGGTCTACACCAAGTGAAGGTCCGTGCTTGAAGCGATCGGATTGCCGGTCAGCCGAGCGATGCCGATCAAGCCGTCGGCCATCTTGCCATTCATTGCGGTTTGACGCTGTTGGTGATTTTTGCTCTGCTAGCCGGTGATTTTAAGAATCCATTGGGGGCAACGATGCGCAATTTGATGGCCAAAGGTCTCGCGGCAGCCATTGTTATGGGAGGCGGCCTGGCCGGCAATCCCGGCGCAGCCACCGCCGCCGACATGGCGCTGCGGGCTTCACCAGGCTCGATCGGCAGCTGCTCGGAACTCGTCTTCAGCTGCGAGAACGGCAGGCAGTACCCCCTGTGCCCGATCGCGGTGTCCGTTGCCGGTGAGGTTGTGACGGCATCGCTGCATACGGGCCACTCCGGCGGCGTGCGTGTGCGCCTGGTCCCGATGGGAGTCGGATATCGCTATGCCGGTCCCGGCGTCTGGGTCGACGGCTTCCGCGGCAATGCCTTGCTCAATTTCGGCAAGCACAGCCAGATCGCCTGCACGATCGAGAACTACTGATCGATAGGACCGGGCGGCGCCTCCGCAAGGCGCGCCGCGCATCGGCCCCGCCCGTCACCCCTTCGCGCGAACGACCACCGCCCGCGCTCGCGGGTACATGTAAGCCTTGGGACGGACGTAGACCGGACAATAATTGTCCCACTGGTATTGCTGCCAATTCCATTTCCAGCAGCCGGCCTCGATCTCGGGATCGGGATACCAGTTCAGGCGATACGGTTCATCGCCGAAAGGGTACGGCCTCACCTGAGCGCTGGCGGGCGGTGCGTACAAACAGACGACAGTTGCGATCGCAACAAGACATGACTTGTACATGACTTTCTCCGAATATGTCGGCATAGTGTCAAACCGATAGGTTGGGATCAAGCTCGGTCGTCCCGGCACTCCCCTCCTCGGCCGGCGGCCGGCCCCGATGCCACGAGGCCATTCGCCTGGCGCCCGGGCCTCTTTGGAAGTTGTCGACCGGACGCGCCGATCGCGAGCGTTCAGAGCATTGCATTCGAAGTGATTTACCCGCTAGCCCTACGACACAAGCTTGTTCATGAAACAATCTATTTCCCTCAATGCGAAGCTTCGGTGGCCGGATGTCAAGGACCACTACGTCGTCATCTATGAGGGGCATGTGATCGGCAACGTCCATCGGTCCGGAGACAGCTGGGCCTGGTCGATCAGCGTCCCCATGGGCTTGCCTGATTGGTCGGTCGGGAATGCATCCAGTCTGCACGAAGGCATCAAGACACTCGGTAACGCCTGGGCCGGCATATTGAAGTCGACAAGCGCCGAGCGCCTGCAGCGGGCATGGGATCTCGAACGAGCTGCGGAGAGCCGAAACACCGGCTTCGCATCCAGCATCTAGCTGCGGCCCGCATCGACCTGCCCAAGCGCAGCGTTTATTAGCGGCCAGAAGTCCTGTATAATGCTCGCGAGGAGGGATCGCGATGAAGGCTTTCATCCTTGCCTGTGTTGCGACGATCGTAATCACGGTGGCTGGAGTTGCCGTGCTCGACAGCATACAGCAACCCGTCGCAGAAGCCTTTGCGACGACGGGCGTGCGTCTTTAAGCAATGCTCGTCAGCTCTATTCGGCTGCGGACGCAGCATGGCGAGGCCGCGGCTGAGAATCGTTCGGGTCGCTCCGTGCCAACTCCTGCTCGAGCCACAGGCTATGGTGCTCGCGCGCCCAGTTGACATCCACCTCACCTGATCCCATCGCCTCGAAAGCCCCCTCCATCCCGATTGTGCCGATGTAGATGTGCGCGAGCATCGCGGCGATAAACAGCACGGCCACGACGGAGTGAACGATCTGGGCAATCTGCATGCCCTCGATTCCCGTCGCATAGAATGGGAACATGAGCTGATACCCGGTCGCGGCGACGAGGCCACCGCCGATCACAACAATCCAGTAGATCCCCTTTTGCCCCGCGTTGAAGCGGCGAGCCGGCGGATGATCGTGACCGATCAGGCCGCCTCCGCGCTTGATCCACTCCAGATCCAGCTTGTTGGGGATATTGCCGCCGATCCACATCAGAAAGATCAGCACGACGCCAATCGTGAAGGGAAAGCTCAGGTAATTGTGCGCGAATTTCGCCCATTGCGACCATTCGGAGAAGGCGTCAAATCCGATCAGCGGAAGCAGCAGCGGACGCCCGAACGTGATGTTCAGCCCCGAGATCGCCAGGATCACGAAGCAGGTCGCGGTCATCCAGTGCACGAAGCGCTCAAAGGTGTTGAACCGTACGATGGTGCGGCCGGATCGACCGCTTTCGAGGCGGATCATCCCACGTGCCAAATAGAAGATCACCAGCACCGCCAGCATGCCGAGCACAGCAACGCCGCCGATCCACCGCAGCACGACGTTGCGGAATTCACGCCACTCGCGGCCAGCAGGTTGTATCAGCACGCTGGAGCGCTGGTCGGGGATGCTGACGCGTCCCTGGATCCGGTCCATCTCCTGCAGCAACTGGCGCTCGTTGACCGAGCTCGCCGTCGGATTGATCGGCTGGGCCAGCGACGGTGCCGGAGCTGCCATGATCAACAGAAGCAACGCCCACGCGCCGATGGCTGGTCGAATGAACCTTGCAAACGAGGACATGGACTCCTCCCCGGCATTTGTGCCGCGTCGCCCGCGGCCTGCTTCAGGACTCGATCGTCTCGCGATAGGCGGTCTTCCAGCCCCACGCTCCTGAGCCGTAGCCGCGCTTCAGCACGCGCTCCCGATAGATCTGGGCGATGATCTCGCCGTCGCCGGCGAGCAGCGACTTGGTCGAGCACATCTCGGCACACAGCGGCAGCTTGCCCTCGGCCAGGCGGTTCGCACCGTATTTCTCGTATTCCTCCTTGCTGCCATCGGCCTCGGGGCCGCCGGCGCAATAGGTACATTTGTCCATTTTCCCGCGCGAGCCGAAATTGCCGACCTTCGGATATTGCGGCGCGCCGAACGGACAGGCGTAGAAGCAGTAGCCGCAGCCGATGCAGAGATCCTTGGAGTGCAGGACCACGCCATCGGCGGTGGTATAGAAACAGTTCACCGGGCACACGGCCGCGCACGGCGCATCCGTACAGTGCATGCAAGCCATCGAGACCGATCGTTCGCCCGGCTTGCCATCGGCGATGGTGACGACCCTGCGGCGGTTGATACCCCAGGGGACCTCGTGCTCATTCTTGCAGGCCGTGACGCAGGCGTTGCACTCGATGCAACGGTCGGCGTCGCAGAGAAACTTCATACGTGCCATCGTCGTTGCTCCTTATGCCGCCGCGATCTGGCAGAGAGTGACCTTGGCCTCTTGCATATTCGTCGCGGGATCGTATCCGTAGGTGGTGATCGTGTTGGCGCTTTCACCAAGCACGATCGGGTCGGTGCCCTTCGGGTAGTTGCCGCGGAGATCCTTGCCCGCAAGCCAGCCACCGAAGTGGAAGGGCATCCAGGCGACCCCCTTGCCGACGCGCTCGGTGACGAGCGCCTTCATCCTCGCCCGGGAATTGTTCTCGGCACCCGTGACCCAAACCCAGCCGCCGTCCTTGACGCCGCGCTCGGCGGCGTCGGCGGGATTGATCTCGATGAACATGTCCTGCTGCAATTCGGCGAGCCACGGGTTGGTCCGGGTCTCCTCGCCGCCGCCCTCATATTCGACCAGACGGCCGGACGACAGGATCAGCGGGAACTGTTTTGCAATTCCCTTCTCCACCGCAGCCTTCTGCACGGAGAAGCCGATATTGGGCATCCGGAACTGCTTGGCGTCGGGCAGCGTCGGATATTTGGCGACGAGATCGACGCGCGGCGTGTAGATCGGCTCGCGGTGAACCGGGATGGGATCGGGCAAGCCGAAGGCATTCATGCGCGCCTTGCCGTTGCCATAGGGAACGCAGCCATGCGCTAGCGCGACGCGCTGGATGCCGCCCGACAGGTCGAGCGACCACGACACCGCGTCCGGAGTGGCGGGGTTGACCTTGTTGATCACGGCCATTTCCGCTTCGGTGAGATCGGTGTCCCAGCCGAGCTTCTTCAAACTCGCGAGCGTGAATTCCGGATAGCCGTCCTGGATTCCCGACCCCAGCGAGTATGAGCCGTCCGCGAGCAGGCTCACCTTGCGCGTCGTGCCGTCCGGCAGCTTCTCCTCGCGCTCGATGCCGAACCGCGGCCGGAACGTGCCGCCGCCATCCATCACATGCAGATTGGTATTGTAGAGCAGCGGCGTTCCGGGATGCTTGACCTCCGGTGATCCCCAGCATGGCCAGGGCAGACCGTAATAGTCGCCGCCGACCTCGGGATCGTCCTTCGGCGCCCGCATCGTCAGCATGTCGAACTTCGCCTGGTTCTTCATGTGCGCCTTGAGACGCTCGGGCGATTGCCCGCAATAGCCGGTCGACCAGCTGCCGCGGTTCATCTCGCGAAGGACATCCTCTGCTTCAGGAAGATTGTTCTCGACCTTGATATTCTTGAACATCTGGTCGGCGAAGCCGAACTTCTTGGCCAGGCGGTAGATGATTTCGAGATCATCCTTCGACTCGAACACCGGCTTCACGATCTGCTCGCCCCATTGCAGCGAGCGGTTGGAGGCGACGCGCGAGCCCTTGCACTCGAATTGGGTGGCGACCGGGAGAATGTAGATGCCATCCTTGCGCCCCGCCTCGACTGCCAGCGAGGCCCAAGTCGTCGGATGCGGATCGGCGATAACGAGCAGCTCCAGCGCCTTCAGGCCATTGAGGGATTCAGGGATACGGGTGATGCTGTTGGAGGCGTGTCCCTGCACGAACACCGCCTTCACGCTGTCCTTCTGCGCGACCTGATCCTTCGGCAGCGTCACTGCCTCGAACCAGCGGGTCAGCGGAATGCCGGGGGTTTCCATGATCTGCTTGGAATCGAACCGCGACTTCAGGAAGTCATAGTCGACCTCCCAAACCCGCGACCAATGCTTCCAGGCACCCTCGGCGAGGCCGTAGTAGAACGGCAGCGTGACGATATCGAGCCCGACGTCGGTCGCGCCCTGCACGTTGTCGTGGCCGCGGAAAATGTTGGCGCCCATGCCCGCGCCGCCGACATTGCCGGTCATCAGCAGCAGGATGCAACTGGCACGCACGTTGGCGGTGCCGACGGTCTTCTGGGTCTGGCCCATGGCCCAGATCAGCGTGGCCGGCTTTTCGGTGGCAAACATCTTGGCGACGCGCTTGAGCTGCTCGCCGGGAATACCGGTGACGCGCTCGACTTCTTCCGGATTCCACTTTTCCACTTCCTTGCGGAGATCGTCGAACCCGTAGACACGCTGCCGGATGAACTCCTTGTCCTCCCAGCCGTTCTGGAGGATGTGCCACATCATGCCGTAAAGCACGGGGATGTCGGTGCCCGGCCGCATCCGCACATATTCCGTCGCGTGCGCGGCGGTGCGCGTCAGGCGCGGGTCGATGACGACGAAGTTGGCCTTTTGCAGTTCCTTGCCCTCGAGCAGGTGCTGCAGCGAGACCGGATGCGCCTCTGCCGGATTGCCGCCCAGGATGACCTGCGTCTTCGCATTGCGGATATCATTGTAGCTGTTGGTCATCGCGCCGTAGCCCCAGGTGTTGGCGACGCCGGTGACGGTGGTCGAATGGCAGATGCGGGCCTGGTGATCGGTGTTGTTGGTTCCCCAGAATGCGCCGAGCTTGCGGAACAGGTAGGCGCCTTCATTGGTCATCTTGGCCGAGCCAAGCCAATAGACGGAATCGGGGCCCGACTTCTCACGTACGGTTTGAAGTTTGTCGCCGATTTCGTTGATTGCGGTATCCCAGGACACGCGGGTCCACTGGCCGCCGACGAGCTTCATCGGATAGCGCAGCCGTCGCTCGCTGTGCACGAGCTCGCGCACGGATGCGCCCTTGGCACAATGCGAGCCGCGATTGATCGGAGAATCCCAGCTCGGTTCCTGGCCGATCCATACCCCGTTCAGGACCTCGGCTGTCACCGTGCACCCAACCGAGCAATGCGTGCAGATGCTCTTGCGGACGCTCGCACCTGCGGTGAGCGGACCAGCCATCGCCGCCTCCGCCTTGCGCACGCCGCCGACCGGCAGCGTGCCGAGCGCGGCGAGCGCGCCGCCGGCGAGACCGGATTTGCGCAAGAAGCTGCGGCGGTCGAGACCGCCGGCCTGCCCCGCAAGGGACTCGGCAACGGAACCATGGCGCAGGGAACGGTGGTTTGCTCGCTTGATCAGCACGGTCAACCTCCCTTGGCCGGATAACGATTGACGCGATAGAAGGCCTTGACGTGATCGGTTTCCTTGTAGCGCGCCTTTCGCTTCTCATCGTTGGTTTCGCTATCAGCCTGCGCGGACCCGACCAGCGGTGTCGCGAGCGTCGCGCCGGCGCCCACCGTGCCGGCGCCGACCTTGCGCAGGAAATCGCGGCGCCCGACTGTGGCTTTCCTCTCTTCACTCATCGCATCTCTCCTGGACCCGCCGGTGCAGGTCAGTTGGCGAACGTGAATGCTTCCGTCTCGATCTCGATAAAGGCGCGACCGAGCGCGCCGACCGCACGATAGAAGACGGCGCTCTCCGCGCCCTCGATGTCGGCGAACAGCCGCCCTATCCAGGGCCCGACGTGTTTGTCAAAGAATGCGCGCTGCGCCTCGAACGACGCAGGGAAGCGGCCTCCCGCGAAACCTGCCATGATCTCGCACAGGACGGCGGCGTGATCTTCCGGCTCGAAATTATTCGCGGCGCGCGCGATCCCGGACGCGGCGAGATCGGCGCGCAGGCGCGACAGCGGTCGCTCGTTGAGAAATCCCGTCAGATAGTAGGAGGCATAGGGCAAGAGCTCGCCGCGGCCGAGACCGACGAACAGATCGAAATATTCGCGTTCGGCCTGCGCTGCGACTGTATTGGCGGCGGCCGCAGCCAGCTCGGCATGCGCGCGCCCGAGCGGCGTCGCATCACCGATCAATGCGGCCAGTTGATCGAGCAGCCTTCCTGACGGTGCTGCGGACAAGAGCGTCGCGAGCAGCAGATATTCCTGCGCACGCGCCGCATCGACGGGTTCAACCAGCTCTTCGGACAAAAGCGGCTCGCCGTACAGATCAGGCCGCAAGTCTTTGCGCGATACGCCGGTCGCCGCTTCGACCGCAATCACCCGTTGTGCGGGCACCTGGTTCCAGTTCGAAACGGAGGGTTGGCTAATGCCGATTTTGCGCGCAAGGCCAGCAACGCCGCCGGCGGCGCAAATGGCTCGCTCAAGGCCATCATCACGCACGTGGACCTCCCATCCAAGTCCCAGGTGCTGATTTTGCTTTTGCTACAAAGCGCTAGACGAAGCGTAGTCCCGGCCCAACGGAGGGTCAATCGCCTCCCATAGTCCGAGGCTATGGCCTTTCGTCGGAGAGCCCTAGCGGGGCAGCGCGCCGCCATGCGTGCGGCCGGGAGGCGACAGGTGTTCGCCTTCAGTGCTTTCGGCGACCGTTAGTTGCGCTGCAGCAGGAACAGGTGCAGGCGCGGCTTCTTCGGCGACGATCTCGACATTCGATTTCTCAACCTGGCGCAATTCCCGCGAAGAATCCGTGGCTTCAACCGGAGTCTCAGACAGCGTCTCGGCTGACTTGCTGAGGCCGCCGACGATTCTGTCCACGAACGCGGCCAGTTCTGCTTCCGAACAATCCAGCGGACCAAAGCCCGGCATCGCGGTCGGATCGTTGAAGTCCCACGCGCTTTCCGCAAGCCCCACGAAGTCGCGAATGGCGGGATCAGCGCTCCAGGCGCGACGAAGCGCCGCACGCGTCAGCTCCTGCGGAATCCCTTTGCGCAAGAACGCCGTGATGTCGGTCGCTGACGTGATCAAGTCGATCGAAGGCAGGCTCGAGAGGTCGAACTCCGCTTCGTCGTCCTTCGCGGCGGGCAGCAGCGCCGACTGCATGTCACCGCGCATTGCCGGATCCGATTGCGTCGGGTTCGCCTTTGCCTCCTGCTTGCGACGGGACCAGCGCGCCAGGAACCTGTCCTCACTCATTCGTGTCCGCCTTCATGCTGCCGGCGCGCCAGCGCCTCCGGATCGGCCTGCCGCCGCGTGCGTTTGAAGAACTCCCGTTCGACGTGGTACTCGGCAACGAAGCTTTCAATCCGCTCACGCAGCACTTCCGGCATGGGGACGGCCTCGACCAGATTCGCACCGGCCTCCGTGAACGCCTCGCCTTCCGCAGGATCGGCGGTGGCGGCAGTCACCGAATAGGGCCAGGTGCCTTCCGCAGGCGACAACACGATCCAGATGCTCGGACGACCCGTAGCAAGATTGTCGCGATAGCGCGCCGTCTCGGAACTGTAGAGATCGACCGTCGTGCTGCCGGCATAGAACAGCGTCGTCCCACCGCCCTCGTCACGGAGCACCGTCCAGGACTTCGTGTCCGGCCCGTCCGGCAGCACGGCGACAGCGCGCCAGACAAAGTCGGTCCACGGCGAGTCCGCCTTGTACCGCCCGACCACGATACCGACGGGGATGCGCACAAGCGGCAGCGCAGCCGGGCTCATGTCACCCTCTCCAGGTGTTTGATCGGCAGCCCCGTCAGCAAATTCTGCGGCTTCATCCGGAGCTTCTGATCGGAGTTCATCGACAGGAAGAGATAGACCGGCTCGCCCTGGATCTCGTCTGCGGCCGTATTCGGGTCTGCAAACGTCAGGCGGAACAATGAAAGCACGCGGCCGGCGCTGCGGTCGTCGAGTTGCTCGCCATGCCAGAGACGGTCGCCGAGCCTGGTCGCATCGGCGTCGAGCCCGACATACCAGGTGAGCCGCGCATCACGCAGTTCGCGCAGCGGCTCAATAAAGACGTCGATCCCGAGCAGATGAGAGATCCAGCGCGCCATCGCCTGCGCCAGCGCCCTCGGCCCGCGCCCTGCCGCGGTGAGATCGAAAGCCATGTCGAAATGGTCGCTTCGGTGCCAATAGTCGTCGGCGTTGCCCTCGCTCAAGACGTCCAGCTCGGCATCGGTCACGGCCCCCAGCATCGACATCAGCGAGAGCACCGGGGTCGGGCTCTGCCCACCGACGACCTCCTCATCGCCGAGCAGCAGGGCCCGCTCATGCGGCAGGATGCGCTGCGGGCGGAAGAACAGCTCGGCGGCGCGCAGCACGAACGGGTCATCGCAGCCATCCAGCGCATTGCGCAGGATGACATGCACGAGTTGATTGACGAACAGCGGCGGCAATCCGTTTCCCCCCGACCGGACGGTTGCAAGATAGGCGGCCTCCAGGGTCGGATGCCGCACCAGGAGATCGCGAACGGCAAGCACGAGCCGCCAGTTCTCCCGGGCATCCGCATCGACAATCGCTGCGATCTCGTCCGCACTGACCGCCCGGCGGGGAGCGGCAAGCAGTTCGCGGTGCAGCCGCCGCTCGACCGGGCACGCTTCGTCCGGCGGAATCAGCTCGGGCCGGACGAAATAGACCTTCAGGAACTCGTCGGTGACGCAAAGCCCCCCGCCCGCCTCGCGATCGAGCAGATGGTGGCCACATGCGATCCAGAAATCATTCATCGACGCTGCGGCTCCTGGCTCATATCGGCAAGCCTGACATTGCTGTCGGGTTCGACATCATCCTCGGCTTCCATGAACGAGAACGCCTTGCTGTGCCCCTGCCCTGGCCGCAGCTGCAGCCTGCGGAAGGATTCGCGGACTTCGCCGTCGCGCGCCGAGCGGTGGACGGCAATGAGCGAACTGATCGGATGCGTGCAGAGCGACCGCACAAAGGCAACCTCCTCTTCGGCGGCCGTCCGCGCGGTTGCCGGATCCGGCGCGCCGAAACGATCGATGAGTTGCCGGGCGAGGAGCTCGATCAGCGCCCGGCAATCGCTCTCCGTTGCCGGCACAATCTGCGCCAGCGTCGACCAGCCCCAGGACTGCACCCCGAGGAAGCCGCTGCGGAATGCCGCGCGCGCCTTGCCGCTCAACGCCGCCGGATCCTGGTCGCAGAAGCGGAACGCGCCGGAGACGGCCCATTCGCCGGGCTCTGCCGCCGCATCGAACACGAAGGTGTCGGAGGGATCGAGCGCGATGGTGCGGAGCAGCTTCACAGTCGCGGCCCTCCGAGCTTCGGATCGAGCCAGGATGGCTTGGCGAGCGCCTTGACGAGATCGCTCCGCTCGACCTTGCCGGTATCGACGCGGCGCGTGAGGAGATCGCCGCTCTCGTCGATGCTCAGGACGGTCCGCCGCTCGCGGGGAACCCGGCTGAGATAATCGCGTGCGACGCTGTCAAAACCATCGACCTGCCAACGATCGATCACCCGCATCAGGTGCCGTGCAAAACTCTCGGTCACCTGCGCGGCGCCTGCTTCGCCGAACCCCTCCTCGTCCAACGCGGACGCGAGCACCTGAACGCCGGGCCCCCGATCGGCCATTGCAACCGTCCGGATCATGGCGCCAAACACCAGCCAGGCGGGCGGCTCATCCTCGCGCGCGGACGATGGCCATCCCATCCGCCCCCCGCCGACCAACCCGCCGTCGATCTCGACGGAGCCGGGCCAGCCGATCGCAACCGTCTTGTTGGGCGGCGCATATTCGCGAAGAGCGTCGGTGAGCGCGACCATGCCGGCGTAGAAGGCGCGCCGCGCGGTACTCAAGAGCTCGCCTGGCTCGAGCACCACGGCGAATTCGGCGAGATCGAACCGCCCGACGCACACCAGCGTGCCGGCGCCGCGCTTTGGTGCAATGCCGCAAGCGTGGGCAAAGGCGTCTCCGCTCTCCCGCAACCGGACCAGCGTGAAGGGCGGCGGCAGTTGGATCGGTTCCACCAGGGAAACGTGGCTGGTTGGGGTCGACCGCAAGGCCGTCCTCCACTTTCCTTTTCTTCCCGATAGTGAAAATCTATACGAGGTGCAAGAATGGCGCGAGTCCGTAAGTCGGCGCCGCACTGGCGGAGGGATTCACCTGGAGCAGCCAGCGAAGACCGTCCTGATCTGCTCGTGTGAAGACACGATGCGCCTCGACACGGCCGCGATCCGGCGTGGGTGCCCCAACTGCGAGATCAGAAGCTTTCACCATCTCTGCGGCGCAGAGCTCGATCATTTCCGCAACGCGGCAAAGGCGGATGGCCCGCTGACAGTCGCCTGCACGCAGCAGGCTGCGCAATTCACCGACGAGGTTGGCGATCGCCCTGGCGGGATCACCTTCGTCAACATCCGCGAGACGGCGGGCTGGTCGCGCGACGGTGCGAACGCGGGCGCGAAGATGGCGGCACTGCTTGCGGCGGCGGCAATTCCCGCACCGGACTTTCCGCTGGTCACATTGTCGAGTGACGGCATCATCCTGATCTATGGGCGAGACGAGGCCGCGATCGAAGCCGGGCGGCTGCTCGCAGACCATCTCGATGTCACGGTCATGCTCAAGCAGCCGACCGACGTTACGCCGCCTGCCGCGGCATTGTTTCCGATCGTAAAGGGCACGATCCGCAACGCACGGGGACATTTTGGTGCCTTCGAGCTCACGATCGACGACTACGCGCAACCCCACCCCTCTTCGCGCGACCGCTTCGTGTTCGGTGCCCCGCGCAACGGGGCGACCTCGCGCTGCGATCTGGTGCTCGACCTCTCCGGCGAGCCACCGCTGTTTCCGGCGCACGACCTGCGGGACGGCTATCTCCGCGCCGATCCGAGAAATCCGGCGGCGGTGCTGCGCGCGGTGCTTGCCGCTCGCGATCTCGTCGGACGTTTCGACAAGCCGAGATATGTCGACTTCACGCCCAGCCTCTGCGCGCATTCGCGCTCGAAGCTGATCGGATGCCATCGCTGCCTGGATCTTTGCCCGACCGGTGCAATTACGCCGGACGGCGACCATGTCGCTGTCAACGCAGAGGTCTGCGCAGGTTGTGGGCAATGCGCGGCCGCCTGCCCCACAGGAGCTGCATCCTACGCGCTGCCGCCCGCCGACACCCAGTTGCAGATCCTTCGCGCCATGTTGCTCGCCTATCGCGAAGCTGGCGGTACGCATCCTGTGCTGCTGCTGCATGACGGCCCTCACGGCACGCCGCTGATCGATGCGCTCGCCCGTCACGGCGACGGATTGCCAGCCAACGTGCTTCCCCTCGCCGTCAACGAGTTGACGCAGGTCGGCCTGGAGGCCGTTATCGGCGCATTCGCGTATGGCGCGGCAGCCGTCCGGTTTTTCCTGCGCGCCAAGCCGCGACACGGTGTGACCGGATTGTTGCAGACGATCGTCATGGCCAAGACCATTCTCGCCGGGCTCGGATTCGAGGGCAGCCGCGTGACCACGATCGAAACCGACGATCCCGACACGCTGGCTGACCAACTGACGGGGATTGGTCCCCTCGCCGGCCTCGATATTCCTGCGACTTTCCGGACGGTCGGCAAGCGCGGCGATCTGCTTCGCTTTGGCCTCAGTGAATTGCATCGCCTCGCGCCCAAGCCGGTCGACGTGATCGCCTTGCCCGAGGGCGCACCGATCGGTGCGATCACTGTTGACACCGGCGGTTGCACGCTGTGCCTGTCCTGTGTTTCGGTCTGCCCGACCGGCGCACTTCGCGCCGATCCCGAGCGTCCCGTCCTCAAATTCGTGGAGGACGCCTGCGTGCAGTGCGGTTTGTGCCAGAGCACCTGTCCTGAGAAGGTCATCACGCTCACCCCGCAGATCGACTTCCGGGCACGGCGCGCGCCGGCGCAAGTGATCAAGGAAGAAGAACCGGCCCTGTGTGTCCGCTGCGGCACGCCCTTCGGCGTGAAGAGCACGATCGATCGGATCGCGACGAAGCTCGAGGGGCACCATTGGATGTATCCCACCGGGGATCGCCGGACCGAGGCCTTGCGGATGTGCGCCGATTGTCGCGTCATTGTCATGAGCGAACAGCAGTTCGATCCGATCCAGGACGTTCCGGAACGCGCGCCGCCACGGACGACGGATGACTATCTGCGTCAACGTGGGAACAAGGAATAGCCGCATGCCGCGTTTCATGACGGTTCTTTCGACATGCCTCATCATCACGATTCTCGCCGGCGCAGCCGTCGAGGCCGCCGCCCTCACCAAGGTGGAAAAGGTCGCGCTCAAACAGGCGATCGTCGCCTGCAGGCCGAGGCAAAGGGCAAGAAGATCAAGTGGCTGTCACGCCGGACATACGTCAATCAGTGTGTCGTGACGGCGCTCAAGGAACGTCCTAGCATCGACGTGGCTCGCATGATCGAGGAGAACCCGGAGCTGACTAATATTCCCGTGGAGCGATGGCCGGGGTATTAGGGCGTTGACATTGGTATCTCGCCGCCTTCGCTTGAGGACGCGCAAGGCGTTGCTGCCTGCTACTTCGACGTCGCACGGGCCAGAAAGTCCGTGAGCGCGCGGCGATCCTCGGCCGAGCCGATCCGCTGCTCCGGCATCTTGGTGCCGGGCGTATAGGCGTTCGGCCCGATCTCGAACAGTTTTGAGACGGTCTCCGGCGTCCAGACGATATCCATCGCCTTGAGCGCGTCGGTGAAGCGGTAGCCCGGCAGCGAGGCGATCTTCCGGCCGAAGAGTCCCGCAAGCGTCGGCCCGGCACGCTGTACCTCAGTCTCCGACAATGTATGGCAGGCGACGCAGGCCCTGAACATTTCGGCGCCGTGATCGCCGACATAGGCGGCGAGCGGATCCGCCGGCGTGCCCAGTACGTTCGACCCGATCGCCGCGCCGGTCAGTGCATTCCAGCGCCTGATCTTGCCGTCAGCACCGCCAGTCAGGAGCGTCGCGCCATCGGGCAGGAACGCGACCGACCAGACCGGCGCGCCGAGCCCGGCCAGCGTGCGCATCACGCTGCGCGCCTTGCGATCGACGATCGCAACGGTGCCGTCAATTGCCCCCGTGGCGATCAAGGCACCGTCTTGCGAGATCGCCAGGGCGACGATCGGCCGGGCGCCAGCCATGACCTCGCCATTCTCCTTGCCATCGGCGGTCATCATGCGCAGCTTCCCGTCTGCCGCGCCGGTGACGATTTCGCCATCAGGCGAGATGGCTACGGCATTCAGCGGCGCCGGCATCGCAACGATCTCGGGGCTGCCGCCCGGCAGGGGCCAGATCCATACCGTCAGATCGTAACCAACGCTCACCAGCGATTTTCCGTCGGGGGCAAAGGCCACGCCGTTCACGCTTTGCGAGTGACCTTGCAGCACGCGTGTCCCACCGTCGGACAAGGATGAAATCCGCACGGTGTGGTCCCACGAGGCCGACGCGAGCTTCGATGCATCGGGCGAAACGGCGAGTCCGACAATGGGTCCCGTATGACCTTCGATAACCTGGTCTGGTTGCAGCCGGCCCGGCGTCCAGACAGCAATCTGGCCGTCCGCACCAGCCGTTGCCATTCGTCCGTCTCCGAGGAAGGCAGCTGCGTTCACCGCACCCGAATGGAAGCGAAGGACCTGCTCGGCGGACTCGGTTGCCAGGGACCATCGGATCGCCGCAGTGTCGAAGCTCCCCGACAAAACTGTCTTGCCATCGGCCGAGACGGCGATTGCGCGGACAGGCCCGCCGTGCCCCGCCAACTGCGCCTGCGTGGGCCGCAGCGGGAAAAGCAGCGATGCCGTCAGGAGGACGGTGGCGAGACGCAAGGTCAAATCCATTGGCCGTCGGAGACACTCACAGCGAAGCACCCACCGTGCCATTCTGCCCGGCTTTTGCAACACGGCCAAATGCCGTCCCGTGACGCCCGGCGATCGTTCTGCGGATCTCTTCCGTGGCGTGTCCGTGGCCGACAGGCATGGCCTTTGGACAAAAACGCACCCATTTGATCCAGCTCAATGGGGGTAGCTCGCATTCGGTTCCAGGTGCGACAAGCGGCGCCTTGATTGGTGATCGACGTGGTCGCAGTCTTGCCAAGGACGCCTCATGGATCGAGGCTGGACATGCAAGTACACCCGAAAACCTATCTGCAGCTCATCTCGCGGTTGTGGCACTTTCGCGCGTCGCCGCCGCGAAACCGCGATCCCGGCAGCCAGGGCGCGTCGCCACTGCTCGTCTACATCGCCGTCGTGTTAGCGCTACTGCTGGCTGTCCTTGAAGTCGACATCCACAGCGCGCAGCTTCAATCCTTGGGACTGCTCGGCGATCCCATCGGGATCAACCCGATTTTCATGGGTCCCTGAGACAGCGTTTGCGACAATTGCTGCACTGGCGCCCGGCCAGCCGCCTGGCGCATCGAGCCGTTCGAAGCCGTCCAGCTCGAGTGCTATTGGTTGAGACGCGATGGCAGTATTCTCTCTACTCCTGTGTTCCCCTTGGAAACACAAGCGATCGATCTACGAAATCTTCAACCGGCAATTTGCTTTGTTGCGCCTGTCTTTGCATCTCCTGCACCGGGGGCATCCCTGCTACCGATGCGCGACTCACCGATAATGGATGCGATCGCTGCATATTCGTCGCGGCCACGAAAACCGCGAGCGCAGCCAGGCCAGAGATCATCAGGAGCTTCATGCGAGAACCTCCGTTGGTTCTGAGAGAGTCGAAGCTCTGACTAGTGCAAGACTTGAAGTTCCCGTGTGAGATGCCCCACATCTCTCGTTCTCTTGATCATCGCTTGATCATCGCTTGGGCGGTTGCCCCAGGCAGCATGGGACATCACGCTCGGCGCGATGCGAGCGCGGCGCACTCAATCAGACAGAATAGGTACGCGACCTTGCCAATAGTCCGGGCCTGCGGCCGCCGGATGCGGTCAAGCTATCGGCCCGATCGTGCGATCAGGCGACTCAGCCGAGGCGATCATCGATGTAGCGCCTGAGCGCGGACGCGGCATTCAGCATGTGCGCACGCATTCGGCGCGCTGCGGTCTCTCCGTCGCCTTCTGCGATCGCCTGCATGATGGCATCATGCTCGTCGCGGGACTTGCGAATGCGATCGCCCTGCCGCAATTGGGTGCGGCGGAAGGCGCTGAGCCGCGAACGCACGTCCTGCGCCTGTTCGGCGAGAAACGAGTTGTGCGTTGCCCGGTAGATGCATTCGTGGAATTCCCGGTTGAACGCGTCATAGGCATCAACGTCGTTCGCCTCGACCATCGCGAGCGAGCCTTCGTGAAGCTCGATCAGGTGGCTGCGTTCGAGCGGGGTCATGCGGTAGGTCGCAAGCCGGACGCACATCGCCTCGACCTCGGCGCTGGTCTCGAACATGTCCATGATGCGCTCCGGCGTCATCCGCGCAACGACGAGGCCGCGGCGGCCGCGCACCTCGACGAGGCCGCTGACCACGAGCTGGCGAAGCGCCTCCCGCACCGGCGTGCGGGAAGCTCCAAAGCGATCGGCAAGCTGCTGCTCTTCCAGTGCGGAACCGGCGACGAGTGCGCCTGAGGCGATCTCGTCAGTGAGCGCGTTGCGGATGCGATCGGAGAGCAGCCCGCCATCGTCTTCCGCGCCGACTGCGACCTTCAGTACTTCTGCCATTCAGCCTCCCGTGATCGCACGCACCGCGAAGTAAAGGATCGAGGGGGCGACCAGGCACCCGAGCCCGGTGTGAAATGTCGCCGTCAGCGCACCGTAGGGCACCAGACGCCGGTCCGTCGCCGCCAGCCCTCCGGACACGCCACTGACCGTTCCCATCAAGCCGCCAAACACCATTGCACTGCGCGGATTGTTGAGGCCGATCATCCTCGCCACGAAGGGCGTTCCGATCATGACGATCACCGCCTTGAATACACCGGTCGCGATCGAGAGCGCAATAACCGGCGAAGATGCGCCGATCGCAGCCCCCGTGACCGGGCCGACGATGTAGGTCACAGCGCCGGCACCGATCGTCGTCATCGAGATGGCATCGGTGTAGCCGAACGCGGCGGCAACGAAGACGCCCAGAATGAACGGGACGACGGTCCCCAGTCCGAGCGCGACCGCACCGATTGCCCCGGCCTTGCGCGCATGAACGACATCGACCTCGAAGGCGGTGGCGACGATGGCGAAATCCCGCAACATCGCTCCGCCCATCAGGCCGATCCCGGTCAGCGCCGGCAGGTCGGCGACGCCCTTTTCGCCGCCAGTGGCGATACCGCCGAAAAAGGCCAGCACGAGCCCCAGCATGATCGCGATCGCCGAGCCGTGGATGCGTCCGAAGGTGAGGTATTTCGAGATCGCCCCGGAGACCCACATCAGGATCCCGACCGCCGCGAAAGCGGTGAGCAGCGAGTTTGCAGCAAGAATGTGCGATATCATCGTCATCCGATCCTCCCTGACTTGAAGTGGGGCACAGTCGCCTCGAGCGCCTCGCGCGCCTCGATCTCGTCCATGGTCTCGACGCGGCCGCTGAGCCGGCCGATCAGGGCCACCATCGCGAAACACACGGCGACCGCGCCGATCCCCGCGATGACGACGATGGGACCGCCTTTGGCCGCAGCAACGACGTTCTGCTGCGCCGCCATGGCGACCACGATGGGAATGTAGAAGCTGCCCCAGAACTCCACGCCGGTCTTGAGACCGTGGCTGAGCAGGCCGCGCCGCACCAGCCAGAGCCGTGCGGCGATCAGAAACATCATCGCAATGCCGACACCGCCGACATTGGCCTTAACGCCGAGGGCGATGCCGAGCAGGTCCCCCAGGAAGACCCCCAACAAGGTGCAGATGGAGAGCAGCGCGACGCCGGAAACAGTCACGGGCGCCTCCCCAGCGCGAATTGAGCTCCGGTCACGCGACTTAGCCAACTTGTATGCATTCGCATCATGAATCTCCTCCTGTGTATGCGAATATCCATCGCTTATGGAGTTGCGTATACACTAATTGACATTCAGGCGCAATACGCATACATTCGACGCCAATGAAGGCAATCTCGCATGCCAAGGAGCCGAGATGAGCAATTGGGGTATGCAAAAGGCCGCTCTGGGAGAGCGCCTGACAGCCGGCCGGCGGCACGCGAAGGGAAAGATCGTCCCGCTCCCGAGCCTGCCCGCGTTTCTCGCGGCCGTGATCCGATCAGGCGACCGGGTGTGCCTCGAAGGCGACAATCAGAAGCAGGCCGACCTCCTCGCCGCGGCGCTCGCCAACCTCGACCCCGCTGAGATCAGCGACCTGCACATGGTCCAGTCCGGCGTGGTCCTGCCCGCCCATCTCGACGTCTTCGAGAAAGGCATCGCGCGGCGGCTCGACTTCTCCTATTCGGGCCCGCAATCGGCGCGCATTGCGCGCATGCTGTTTGGCCGCAAGATCGAGCTCGGCGCGGTCCATACCTATCTCGAGCTGTTCGCCCGCTACTTCATCGATCTCACGCCGAACGTCGCCCTGATCGCCGCAGTGAGCGCCGACAAGGACGGCAATCTCTATACAGGCCCGAACACCGAAGACACGCCGACCGTCGTCGAGGCGACGAGTTACAAGAACGGCCTCGTCGTGGCGCAGGTCACCGAGATCGTCGACAAGGTGCCGCGCGTCGATATTCCCGGCGACCTCGTGCATTTCGTGGTCGAAGCCGGCCGTCCCTTCTATGTCGAGCCGCTCTTCACCCGCGACCCCGCCGCCATCACCGAGACCCAGATCCTGACGGCGATGCTCGCCATCAAGGGCATCTATGCGCCCTATGGCGTGCGCCGGCTCAATCACGGCATCGGCTTCAACACCGCCGCGATCGAGCTGTTGCTGCCGACCTATGGCGAGAAGCTCGGCCTCAAGGGCAAGGTCTGCACGCATTTCGCGCTCAATCCGCATCCGACGCTGATTCCGGCGATCGAATCCGGCTGGGTCGACCAGGTCCATTGCTTCGGCTCGGAGGTCGGCATGGAGGACTATGTCGCCGCGCGCTCCGACATCTTCTTCACGGGGCCCGACGGCTCGCTGCGGTCCAATCGCGCCTTCTGCCAGACGGCCGGCCTCTATGCCTGCGACATGTTCATCGGATCGACACTCCAGATCGATCTCGAGGGCCACAGCTCGACGGTGACGACGAGCCGCATCGCGGGGTTCGGCGGCGCGCCCAACATGGGATCCGATCCGCGCGGCCGCCGCCACCCGAGCGAACCCTGGCTCAAGGCCGGTGCCGAGGCAGCGCCCGATGCCGCCCCCGCCCTGCGCCGCGGCCGCAAGCTCGTGGTGCAGATCGGCGAGACCTTCGGCGAGCGCAATGCTCCGCTCTTCGTCGAGCGGCTGGATGCGCTCGAGCTGGCGCGCGAGCTCAAGCTCGATCTCGCGCCGGTAATGGTCTACTCGGACGACGTGACCCACATCGTCACCGAGGAAGGCATCGCCAACCTCCTGATGTGCCGCAGCAAGGACGAGCGCGAGCAGGCGATCCGCGGCGTCGCCGGATACACCGACATCGGGCGCGCGCGCGATGCTAAGCTCGTCGAGCAGCTCAGGCAACGCGGCGTGATCCGGCGTCCCGAGGATCTCGGCATCGATCCGCTCGATGCCGACCGCCGCCTGTTGGCGGCACGCTCGATCAAGGACCTCATGCTGGCCTCCGGCGGCCTCTATCGTCCGCCCAGCCGCTTCCGCAACTGGTGAGGAGTTTTTTGCATGGAAAAGCTCAGCTTCAGACTGACCGCAGCCAGATCCGCCGGCGGCTCCCGCACGCAGGCGATCGTCGGTGTCGTCGCCTCCGGCAATCTCGAGGTCCTGCTGGAACGCACCTCGCCAGCCGACACGTGCACGATCGAGATCGCAACCGCAGCCCACGGCTTCGGCGCAGTGTGGGACGCCGTGGTCCGCGACTTCGTCGCCCGCCGCCCTGCTGGCGGCCTGCGCATCTCCATCAATGACGGCGGAGCCCGCCCGGACACGGTCGCGCTGCGCCTTGCGCAAGGCGTCCGCAAGATCGAGGAGCCGGAACGATGACACAGGTGGCAGCCAACAATGTTTCGCTGAGCTGGTACGAGGCGAGCGCCCGGCAACGCATCGACGCGCTGGTCGATGCCGGCAGCTTTTGCGAATACATCGGCCCCGAACTGCGCGAGATCAGCCCGCATCTTTCGATTTTCGACCTGCCGGAACAGTTCGACGACGGCATCGTCATCGGCCGTGGCCGCCTGGAGGGATCGCCGGTGCTCGTCGCCGCCCAGGAAGGACGCTTCATGGGCGGCGCCTTCGGCGAAGTCCACGGCGCCAAGCTCACCGGCCTCCTGCGCGCCGCGCGCGCCCTTCGCCAGGACGTGCTGATCCTGTTCGACACCGGCGGCGTGCGGCTTCAGGAAGCCAATGCCGGCGAGCTCGCGATCGCAGAAATCATGCGCGCGGTAATCGAGGTGCGGCGTGCGGGCGTCAGCGTCGTCGGACTGATCGGCGGCCGCGCCGGATGTTATGGCGGCGGCAGCCTGATCGCAGGCACCTGCTCGCGCCTGATCGTGTCCGAGCAGGGGCGGATCAGCGTCAGCGGCCCCGAGGTGATCGAGACCAACAGAGGCATCGAGGAGTTCGACTCGCGCGACCGCGCGCTGGTGTGGCGCACCATGGGCGGCAAGCACCGCTATCTCATCGGCGGCGCCGACATGTTCGTCGACGACGAGGCGCTGGCGTTTCGCCAGGCGGCGATCGACGCGCTCAAGATCAAGCGTGGCTGCGATACCACCGTTCTCGAAGCCGAGCAGAATCGCCTGGAGCGCCGGCTGCAGCGTTTCGGCGAAGCCGAGGACGCTGTCGATATCTGGCAGACGCTTGGTATCGACGCGCCGACCGAGATCCCCGCGCTTCCGACCGACGCGTTTCTGCGCGCGGCAAAGACAAGGGAGAACGCCGATGACGCTCGATGACATTCTGGCCGGCCTGTTCCCGAACGGCCACGACATCCAGACCATCGGCTCAATAGTTGCGGGAAGGGCGATCCTGCCTGACGGAGGACTGATCCACCTACTCGGCATCACGCGAGGACGGCCCCTCGGCGCGAACGAAGCCATTGTGCTCGCGGGGCGCGTGATCGATATCGTCAAATCCGGGGATCGTGCGCCGATCCTGGTCCTGGTGGATTCCGCCAGCCAGCGCATGAGCAAGCGCGACGAGCTGCTGGGCCTCAACGAGTATCTGTCGCATCTCGCCAAAGCCCTGCTGCTGGCGGAAGCCGAGGGACATCGTACCGTCGGCCTGCTCTATGGCGGCAGCGCGGCCGGTGCGTTCATCGCCACCGCTCTTGCCACCGGCACGCTGGTGGCACTCCCCGGCGCGCATCCCGCCGTGATGGATCTGCCGTCGATGGCGCGGGTCACCAAGCTTTCGATCGACGTGCTGAAGGCCAAGGCGGAAGCGACGCCCGTTTTCGCGCCCGGGCTCGACAACATGGTGCAGACCGGCGGCATTCACGTCGTCTGGGATGAAACTGCTCCCCTGGCGCCGCAGCTTGCGGCCGTGCTGGAGCGGCCTGCAGGACAGGATGATCGTGGCCGGCTAGGTGCAGAGCGTGGCGGACGCCGGAAGGCGGCCGAGATCGCCGATCGGGTCGTCGCGCTCGCCGCGGTCGCGCAGCAGGGAGCGCAACATGGCTGAAGCACTCGCGCGTCACACCATGGTCAAGGCCTCGGCAGCCGGATGGGCTGTCGTGATGAGCCGCCATCCCGAACTCGCCAGCGAACCGATCATCGACGGCTGGGCGCGCGCTGGCCATCCCCTCATCGTTCGCCGGCCGGCTTGCAGCGATTCCGCCGGCATGATTCCGCTCGGCCTGCCGCTGCCGCCCAGCCACGGCAAACGGCGCATCGCGCTCGTGCTCGCGCCCGCCGACATCATCGCATCCGCTGCGCCGCCAACCTTGGCCGATGCGGCCGCCGCGGCGCCTGCACACTGGCAGGAGACGATCGGCCTGCTGCTCCAGCTTCTGCCGGAGACCCGCACCTTCGGCAGCCTGGCCTGGCAGCACCTCACCGGCCTGCCTTATCTTTCCGACAGTTCGGACCTCGATCTGCTCTGGCCACTGTCGCCGGCAAGGCACGCCGGCACTCTGCCGTCGGACATCGGCCGGATCGCGAAGCAGGCGCCGATGCGGCTGGACGGCGAGATCGTTGGTCGCGCGGGAGGGGTCCAATGGCGCGAGCTCATCGGAGCTGACGAGGATGAAGTCCTCGTGAAAGGCCCCGCCGGCGTCATCAGCACGACGCGCGCCGCATTTCTGTCGGGGAATTTGTCGTGAACGTCGCGCTGAGATGGCAATCGACACCTGCCAACGCGCTCGATGCGGAGCAGCTCGGTGATCTGGCATCGCTTTGCCTGAAGCTCGAAGTTGAAACCCATCCGAAACCGGGGCTCGTCAGCCATGTCGACAATGGCGCGCACAGCGACATGGACGCCGAGCTCTTGTGCCGCAGCGCCGACACCTTGAGGCCATTCCTCCGTGATCTGGCGCTTGCCGGAGCCGAGGGCGCCGGCATGAGCCGATTGCGCGCGATCGGGGTTGCCGCAGAGCGCGCCATGCTTGCGGAAACCGGAGGCGTCAACACGCATCGCGGCGCGATCTTCGGACTGGGTCTGCTCTGCGCCGCGGCGGGATATCGCGGTGCGCTCGGCATTCGCAAATCGCTCGGCGATCTGGTGTCGCAGCGCTGGGGCGAAGACATCCTTTCGGGTCCCATATCCTTGCGCAGCCACGGCGCCATGGCCTCGCGGCGTTACGGTGCCGGCGGCGCCAGGGCGGAAGCAGCGTGCGGCTTCCCATCGGTCTACGAGATCGCCCTGCCCGCCCTGCATGCTGCACGAAAGCTCGCGCCTTGCGATGAGGAAGCAGTCCGCGTTCAGACCTGCATGACGCTCATCGCCGACGTCACCGACACCAACCTCCTGCATCGCGGCGGAGAGGATGGATTGCACTTCGCGCAAGCCGGCGCATCCGCATTTCTTGCCGCCGGAGGCGTCGGACGCCACGGCTGGCGCGAGCGAGCCATCGACATTCATCAAGCGTTTGTGGCGCGCAATCTCAGTCCCGGCGGCTCGGCGGATCTGCTGGCCATGGCCCTCTTCGTCGATCGGCTGGACCCCTGATGCTCGCCCTGCTCTGCGGTGGACAAGGCACCCTCTCGGACAAGATCTTCGATCTGGCCGCCGATCAGCCTGCCGCAGAGCCCGTTTTCACCGCGGCGACCGCGTGTCTCGGCGAGGATCCACGGGAGTTCGTCCGGACGCACAGCGCAGACGAGATGTCCGCCAACCATGTCAGCCAGATCCTGACCGTCACATCGACGCTCGCGATCCATGCCTGTATTGCCGATCTCCTGACCAAACCTACGGCCGTCACCGGCTACAGCGTCGGCGAGATGACCGCCTGGAGCATTGCAGGGATATGGACCGCCGATGAAGCCTTGCGACTAACGGCTGTTCGCGCGCGCCTGATGGACAGCGTCGCCGGACCCGACGGCCGTCTCGGCTATGTCCGCGGGCTCGACCCGGCCGCGCTCGAACGCCTGCTCGGAAAGCATCGCTGCGAGATCGCGATCAGGAACCCCGATCGTCTCGTGGTCGTCGGAGGTGCCGAGCAGGACGTGATCGACCTCTGCCAGGAAGCGACCGGACAAGGCGCCACGCGCACAGGTCTTCTCGCCGTGAGAATCGCGTCGCACACGCGGCAGCTCGAACAGGCCTGCCGCCCCTTTCAACTGGCGCTCGACGCCAGCACACCCTCCGCTATTGCAAATCAGCGAGTCTTGCTCGCCGGAGGCGACGGCGAGCGCATCTTCTCTGCCAGCAATGCAACAGCAAAGCTCGCCTGCCAGGTGGCGCGCCCGATCGACTGGTCGGCAACGCTGGAAGCGCTTGCCGAGCTCGGCGTCAGCAGGGTGCTGGATCTCGGTCCAGGACACGCACTCGCCGAGATGATGCAGGCCTTCCTTCCCTCCGTCCGCTGCTACGCGGCGGACGGATTTCGCACCATAGGTGGTTTGCGAGATTGGTTACAATCGCGCCCGTCTTGAACATGATTACCCGACGGCCCAAGCCGCGTGCCGAGGAACGACCACCGTCACATTGTCGCCGACCGAATAGCCGCCAAAGGCGGGAGCATCGACATTGAGGCGACCGTCCTCGATCTCCACCACGATCGACCTTGTCGGGCCACGGAAGATCGTGTGGGCGATCCGGCCCGACCATCGCAGTCCATCCTTGTCGGTGCCGGCGGGCGCAATCCTGATGTCTTCCGGCCGCACCATGACCGTGACGGTTTGTCCTGGCGGCACTTCGGTTGCAGCCTCGCATCGGCCCTGCCAACCGTGCCCGACGACATCAAGCTGAACCCGACCTCCCTCGAGGCGCGCGCATGCCTCCACACTGGCGTCAAGGAGATTTGGGTTGCCGAAGAATCCCGCGACCGTGCGATTGGCCGGGTAGCGATAAATGTCCTCGGGGGCACCAACCTGCTGGATTCGTCCCCGATCCATCACGACCACGCGGTCGGACAGCGCCATCGCCTCCGACTGGTCATGCGTGACATACAGGGTCGTCATGCCGAGGCGTCGCTGAATCGCACGGAACTCGTCGCCCATCTGCAACCGCAACTTGGCGTCGAGATTACTCAGCGGCTCGTCGAGAAGAAGCACCTTCGGCTCGAACACCAGCGCCCGCGCAATGGCTACGCGTTGTTGCTGACCGCCCGACAGAGCCGGCGCAGGGCGCTCGGAGAAGCCTTCCATTTCGACGAGACGCAACGACTTTGAAACCAGATCCCGGATTTCGGCCAAGGGACGACGGCGCACCCGCAATGGATATGCAACGTTCTCGAAAACCGTCATATGCGGCCAGATCGCGTAGGACTGGAAAACCATACCGAGGCGTCGCCGCTCCGATGGAACGAACACGCCCGAAGCCGCATCGCTGACCACCTCGTTCCCGAGGCTGATCCGGCCACTGGTATTCTGTTCAAGGCCTGCGACCATCCGCAACGTGGTTGTCTTGCCGCAGCCGGACGGCCCGAGCAGCGTCACGAACTCGCCTTCAGCGACGCGAAGATCAATCTCGTTCACGGCCGCGAACTCGCCGAACTTCCGGCTGACTTTCTCCAGGACGACATTTGACATCAGACACCCAATCCAGTCACAAGGCGCCAATCCATCGCTTGATGACGCGGAGCTGCACCCATCTGAAAACGATCACCATGGCCATCATGATGAGACCGATCACGCTCACCTGTTCCGCGCTGCCGTTGGCCCAGAGTTTCAGGAGCACGACCGACAGAACTTCCGAGCCAACGGAGTAGAGCAACACCGAGGCGCTCAACTCTCGCATGATTCCGAAGAAGATCAGGACCCAGCCCACCGCAAAGGAGGGCCAGACCAGCGCGATCATGATGCGCCACATCGTCTGCAGCCAGCCCGCCCCGTGCACGCGCGAGCATTCCTCGAGGTCGTAGGACAGCTGACCGTAGGCGCTGGACATGACGCGCACCGAGAGCGGCGTTCCCAGCGAGATGTAGGCGAGCAGCAGTGCCCAGATCGTCCCATAGATCGGAATGGCATGAGGCAGCAGCGCGAATCCCCACAGGAAGCCCACGCCCAGCACAATGCCCGGCATCATCCAGGGCAACCACGCCATTGCGTCGATCAGACGACGTCCGCGCCATTTGGTCCTGACCGAGACATAGGCGACGATACCGCCGAGCAGCATGGTCAGCGTAGCCCCGACAAAACCCAACAGCATGGTATTGCCAAAGGCCCGCCAGAACTCACTGCTGCCCGCGACCGCCTGATAATGCTCGAGCGTCAGCATCTCCCATTCGTAGAAGCCGAAGAACTTGAAGAAGGATCCGATCAGTAGCTGGCTCACCGGAAGCACCACCGTGACGGCGAAGAACAGCGCGCAAAAGGCGAACGTCGCCCAGCGCCATCTGCCGAGCTTCATGACCGCGGGCGAATAGCCCTTCCCCGTCACGGTCTGGAAACTGCGGCCGCGCAGGATGCGCCACTGCATCAAGATGATCAGGAACATCAGCGCCATGATCACGAAGCTTATCGCGGTGGCATATTGATATTGCGGTGGCGAGCGCTGGTTGATGGAGTCGTAGATATCAGTCGTGATGACGTGGATGCCGGCAGGCGAGCCGAAGAACAGCGGTGATTCGAAATTCTCGATTCCCCTGATGAAGCTGAGGATCGCGGCCCCGGTCAGCGCCGGCAGCATCAGTTGAAGCGTGACGGTGTAGAAGGTCCGCAATCGGTAGGCGCCGCACATCCGCGCGGCTTCCTCGAGGCTCGGGTCCATCGCCCGAAAGGCGTCGACGATCAGCAGGAAGAGAAACGGCACCGAATACTGCATCATGTGCCAGACGACGCCGCCATAGGAATAGACGTTGATCGGCGACGCGGTCGATCCTGTGATCCACTGATAGAGCTGGTTCAACAGTCCGACCTGCGGATTGCCCAGCATGCCCCAGGCCATCGCGGTGAGGATCGGCGGAATGAAGAACGGCAGCGTGACCAGTACCTCCAGCGTTCCGCGAAACGGCGTGTCAGTCCTCGCCAGAATCCAGGCGAGCAGGACGGCCAGGATCAGCGACGGGATCGTCTTGGCCAGCGCGATGCCAACGGTATTGAGCAGCGTGAGCAAATTTTGCTGCGAAACGATGTCGCGGTAGCCGTCGAGCGTGAAGACGCCGGCAACGCCCGGCGGCGTCGAATGCAGGCTGCCATAGAGCAGCATCGACAGCGGGTAGACCGACAGAAAGGCGAGAACGAGCGCAAGCAGCGTCAGCCCGACGATGCGGCTGGCCGGCGCGCCGTTCAGGAATCGCCGCGCGTGAGGTAGCCGCGACCGCGCTGTTACGATATCGGCTATGCGGTCGTCGGCCGAAAGAGCCATCTGCCAGCGCCTCAGGGGTAAAGTTTCTTGGCCAGCGACATCATGTCCGGCCGTTCGGACAATTTCGCCATGCCCATCAGCCTGGCGTTGGCATAAGGCTGCGCGTCAGGATCGGCGCGCTCGGCCGCGCCCTTCACGACCGGAAGCATCCAGGCGTTGGCGTAAAGCGCCTGGGAGTCGAGGTTGAGGAAATGCTGCATGAAGAGGCGTGCCGCATTGGCATGCGGGGCGTTCTTCAGGATCGCGAGATCCATCTGGGCATAGGGCGCTCCCTCCTGCGGCACGATCACCTTCACGGGCAGGCCCTTGAGATCGGAGGCAAAGGCGAACACCTGCGTGATGTAGATCGGATATTCCCCCCGGGCGACGCGGCGAGCGTCGTTGCGCATATCGCGGCTGAAGACGGGTTTCTGCTCGGCCAGCTTTTCGTTGAACTCGGCGCCCATGTTGTTCTGGAGCACCGCGAACAAGGTGTTGCCGCTGCCGAGCGGACGCATGTCGTCGGAAAGCAGCTTGCCCTTCCACTTCGGCGAATTCAGATCGTTCCAGCTCTTGGGAACGTCGTCGCCCTTGACAAGCCGTGTGTTGATCAAAATTCCCATCGGCTGGACGTAGGCGGGAACGCTGTGTTCGGTGGCCTTGAACGGCGGCCGGAGGTTCGCGGCATTCGGGACCGGCGGCAGTTTCTGGATGAAGTCGCCGTTCTTGAGCTGCTCCTCGATCATGGTCGTGGTGACCATTTCGACATCGCCAAGATACCGTCCCGCCGATTGCTCGGTCCGGATGCGTTCGACCAGTTCGCTGGCGCGCAAATCGAGGCTCTCGACGGCGATGCCATATTCCTTTTCGAACGATTTGACGACCGCTGTGAAGTAAGGCGCGCCGAGCGCCATATTGTAGACGACGACCTTGCCTTCCTTCTTGGCCGCGGCGACGACAGAATCCCAGGATGCATCCTGAGCCGATGCCGGCAATGCGAAACCGGCCGCCAGGGCAGCGAGGGCAATTCTCTTCAGCTTCAAGAACACTTCATCCTCCACGCGGTTTCTTATTTTGCCGATCGACCGCATCGATCAGGTGTCAGACTTCGATCACCACATATTGCTTCTCGATCACGACCGGGAACGTTTCGGCCTGAAGCTCGCCTTCGACGAGGGCCCCGCCCGGTTCCACCTTGAGGTCGTAGCTGCGAACCTTGGTGCGATCGGGCTCGCACCAGGATTTTCCGGTCCTTAAGTCGAACTCCCAGCCGTGCCAGGGGCAGCGCAACAGTTCGCCGCGCCGGCTGAACTGGTAGGACCCTGGCTCGCTGGATTCCACCAGGCCGACGATGCGTCCCTTGCACAGGGATGCGCCCTCGTGCGGACAACGGTTGCTGACGGCGAAATATTCCCCGCCGACATTGAAGATGCCAATTTCCCGCCCTCCCACCTTCACCAGCATGCGCTGGCCGGGAGGGATGTCGTCGACGGTTGCAACGACGTGCCGCGCCATCACGGCAGTCCGTAGAACGCCTGCGCGTTCCCATAGAGAATCTGGTCGCGCTGCGCTTCGCTGAGATTGGCGCGGAAGGCATAGCGCGGATCGTCAAAGTCCCAATGCGGGTAATCGGTCGAGAACAGCAGGCGATCCCAGCCGATCCGGTCGAACAGATCGATCAACTGCGCCGCGCTTCCCGGCTCTTCCATCGGCTGGGTCGTGAACCACACCTGCCGGCGAATGTATTCCGACGGCGGCCGCTTGAGGTGCGGCACCTCGCTGCGCAGGCGCGACCAGTGCTTGTCCATGCGCGCGGTCAGCGAGGGGATCCAGCCGAGCCCGCCTTCCATGATCACGACGCGGAGTTGCGGAAAGCGCTCGAACACGCCTTCGAACACCAGGCTGGTCAGGATCGCCTGCATGGTTTCCGCCACCGAATTGTGCTCTTCCATGTAGTAGGACGCCCAGCCTCCGCCGGTGGAAGGATGGCCATTGGTGCCGCCGACATGGATGGCGATCGGCAGATTGCTGCGCACCGCCGCCTCGAAAATCGGCCAGTAGCGGCGGCGGCCGAAGGGTTCGTCGGTCTTCGGCAATACCAGAATCTGGGTGAAGTTCGGATCGCCGGCCCGCGCGTCGATCTCGGCGACCGAAGCGCCGGTGTCCTCCTGCGCAATCAGGACCGATGCCCGCAGACGCAGCTCGTTCTTCACCCAGCGTTCGACCTGCCAGGTGTTCATGGCCTGCGTCAGCGCCACGCCGAAATCCAGATTGCGCTGGCTGCCGGGGTTCCAGCGCAGCGGGATCAACATGCCGGTCTCGACCCCGTTGGGATCGAGATGCTGCGTGCGCATCAGCTCGAGGCTTGAGCCCGGCGGACCGCCCTCCTCGGGATAGGCATCGACCCGCGCCGCATCCGGCGACATCCGCGGATGCGACAGCGCCTCGGAAAACGCGTGGCGCAAATGGCTGCCATAGACCGAGAGGTGGTCGATCCATTGTTTGGCGAGATACGGATGAACCTCGGTCCAGGAGGTCATCGCGGGATGGATATCGCAATCGATGATCCGAAGCTTGGATCTGGCGGCGCTGCTTCGCTCGAGTTCGACGATGCTCATACGGCAATCTCCATGGCTCGATCGGCCTTCACCAGCCGCGGGTAGGTCGCAAGCGCATTATCGCTGACGATCTTGCGCAACAGGCTTGCGGAAAGCCCCTCCGGTAACGCCGCATCGCCGTCGAACTGCCAGTGCGGATAATCCGTCGAGAACAGGAACAGCTCGTCCGATCGCAGGTGATCGATCAGTCGCAGGATCGCCGCCGCCTCGTCGGTTGCGTCGATTGGCTGGACCGTGAAGCGAACGTGCTCGCGAACGATCTCCGATGGCGCGCGCGTCACCCAGGGAACTTCGGCGCGAACCCCTTTCCAGGTCTTGTCGGCGCGCCAGGCAAAGCCGCTCAGCCAGGTCAGTCCGGATTCGATCGCGACCACCTTGAGTCCGGGGAATTTGGCGAACACGCCTTCGGAGATCATGCTCTGCAACTGGTTCTCGAAGGCGGCCGATTGCGACACATAGTCTTCGACGAAATAGGACGGCCATCCAACCGCGGTCGGCGCATAGCGGTAGGCGCTGCCGGCGTGAATTCCGACCGGCAGGCCAAGCTTCTCTGCCAGACGATAGATCGGCCACAATTGCCGCCGGCCGAGCGTCACCTCGCCCGATACCAGCATCAGCACCTGCACGAACCGCATGTCGTCCGCGCGCCGTTCGATCTCGGCGACGGCGTGTTCGGTGCTATGGGCCGCAATCACGATGGAAGCGCGCAACCGGGGATCGCGGCTCAGCCATTCATCGCGAATCCAGTCGTTGGTCGCCCGGCAGAACACCGCCGCCATGTCCTCGCTATGCATCACCTGGGCGCCGTAGAGGCAGTTGAGGATTCCAAACCGCTGCTGGTAGCGATCCAGCACATGTTCCTGCATCGCCTGCAGCGAGGCCCCCGGCTTCTCGCCATCCGCGAGCTTCCAGTCGGGACGGCACGACAACGGAGCGTTCTGCGGATAACTGGTGAGAGCGAGATTGAGCCGATCAAGCGCGCGAACGGACACCATTTCGCGCCAATATTCGTCGAGATACGGCAGCAGCACATTCATGCCAGGCACGGCCGGATGAAGATCGCAGTCGATCGCACCCGCGTACCTGCCCGGGGCCTTTGCATTGGCCATCTCGCCGTCTGCCATGAATACCACCCTGATGCGTCGCCGGTTCTTGGTCAGCTCTTGTGCCGGCGTCGGTTTTATGTTGATGCATCAATAAATGACATGTCAAGCAATTTGAGGTAGATCAATGCGGCGGGAACCGCGGCATTTTAGGTTGGCCGAGTTGCCGGGAGAATCCATTGATGCCTTCGACCAAGCAACTGACGGTCAACGATGCGCCGCCGAAACGTCCGCAGCACTACGGCATCCTGGCGCAGGAGCACGTTGCAATGCTGGTATCGAATATCGGCGCGCGGCTGCTCCGCGGCACCACGGCCTATTATCGCAGCGCCTTTGACCTGAGCCTGACGGAATGGCGCATACTGATGGTGCTCAACAGCACCCAGTCGCTCAATGTCGGTGAGTTGTCGGGGGCGGCCGATCTGGACAAGGCGGCCGTGAGCCGCAGCCTCGTCTTGCTCGAGGAACGCAAACTGATCTCGGTCGAGCAGACGCGAACCCGTGGCCGCGCCGCGTTCGCCAAGCTGACGGCCGAAGGACGGAACCTGTCCGAAAAATTGCTGGAGATCTCGCGTGAGCGCGAGACGCGGCTATTGCAGAGCTTTAGCCCTGCCGACCGGGAGCATTTGAAAGCGCTGCTTCAGCAGTTGTCGCAGGCCTTGGCCGGCGTCGATTGGGATCGCTAGTTCACGACCAGTCGCGACTTCGTCCCGCGCCAGCCACTCACGCTCCAATCCATCGCGACGCTGGACTGAAAACGGGCGACTTGAAATCGGCCGTCAGCGGTGATGTCAGAATGGTTTGTCGGAACGAAATCTGACGATTCGTACTAAATTACTGAAACTGTTTGGAGCGGGTGAAGGGAATCGAACCCTCGTATTCAGCTTGGAAGGCTGCTGCTCTACCATTGAGCTACACCCGCATCTCGCGATCACCTAACACGGCCGAGCGGCGGTCTCAACTGGCCCGGATCGGTCTTTCCCGCCTCGCGAGCGGACTTGTTCCCGGCCTCCGGCCCCGCCCCTTAACGGCGAAGGGATTTCGCCCTATATTGAGTCTCCCGAAACCAACGAAAGGAGGTGATCCAGTGTCTTATCTCAAGCGCTGTCACCTCGCTGGGATCGCCCGCTAAGCTCTGAACAAGGCTTGGCATCGGGGCGCTCTCAGCCCTGGACCAGCGAGCAAGAAATCGGGCGCGACGGGGTCTCCCCGCCGCGCCTTTTTCGTGGCGAATGCCGCTCACGCGGCCGACTCGCCCGCAAGCACCTCGCGAATCTTCTGCGACAGCTCCGACTTCCGGTATGGCTTCTGAAGCAGCGCCACGCCGGGATCGAGGTGCCCTTCGTGGACGATGGTGTTGTCGGTATAGCCGGAGGTGTAGAGCACCCTCATCCCCGGCCGGCGGAGCCGGACGGCATCGGCCAACTCCCGCCCGTTCATGCCGCCGGGCATGATGATATCCGTGAACAGCAGATCGAAACTGGCGCCCTGGTCGACCAGCGCGAGGGCGGCTGCGCCGTCGCCGGCCACGAGCGTGCGATAGCCGAGGCCGCCGAGCTGGGCGATGACATAGCCCTGCACCAGCGGATCGTCCTCGACCACGAGGATCGTCTCGTGCCCGCGCGCCGCCGCGGGCGCCTGAGCCGGTGCCGTCCTGGTTGCCGCCTCGCCCTCCGACCGCGGCAGGAACAGCCGCATCACTGTGCCTTGTCCCTCCTCGCTCTCGATCGCGACGGTGCCGCCGGTCTGGCGGGCAAAGCCGTAGACCATGCTCAGCCCGAGCCCGGTGCCGCGGCCGACCCCCTTGGTGGTGAAGAACGGCTCGAACACGCGCTCGCGGATGTCGGCCGGAATGCCGTGACCGGTATCGGCCACCGCAATCATCACGAAGGCGCCGCGCATGACGTCGCCGTCGCCGGTGCTACGCACGCCGTCAAGCTCCCGGTTCGCGGTCTCGAGCGTGAGCCTGCCGCCGTCCGGCATCGCGTCACGCGCATTGACGGCGAGATTGACGATCGCGGAGGAGAGCTGCGACGGATCCGCCATCGCGGACCAGGCGTCGTCCGCGAGCCGGGTCACGATCTCGATGTGCTCGCCAAGGATCGGCTTCAGCAGCTTCGCCGTCTCGACCACGAGGGCGTTGACGTCGATCTCGCGCGGCTCCAGCGGCTGGCGGCGCGCGAAGGTCAGCAGCTGCGAGGTGATCTCGGCGCCGCGCGCGGCCGCATCGTCGATCAGCTGCGCGATCGCGGCGAACTGGGGCCGGTCCGCAAGCCCTTCCTGGATGATCTCGATGGTGCCGGTGATGACGGTGAGCACGTTGTTGAAGTCGTGCGCGACGCCACCGGTGAGCTGGCCGATCGCGTCCATCTTCTGGGATTGGCGAAGCCGCTCCTCGGTCTCGTGCTGCTCGGTGAGATCGGTGGCGGAGCCGCGATAACCCATGAAGCGTCCGTCGGCCGCGAAGACCGGCTGGCCGTTGACGCTGAAATGGCGCGCGCGTCCGGTCATATCGCGGCCGCGATACTCGAACTTCCGGAACGGCTCGTGGCGGTCCAGCACCGCCACGTGCGCGCGCCATTTCTCCGGCTCGGCGTCGTGGTCGAACGCGGCATCGGTGCGGCGCTTGCCGATCAGCGCCTTATGGTCCATGCCGAAGGCCCCGGCCCGCTCGGATATGTAGGTGAACCGATGATCCGGCCCGGTCTCCCAGAACCAGTCGGACGCGGTCTCGGCATAGTCGCGGAAGCGCTGTTCGCTCGCGCGCGCGTCGTCTTCGGTGCGCTGGCGGATCTTCAGGTCGCGCTCGAGATTCGCATTGGCCTCGCGCAACTCGCCATAGGCCCGCTCGAGATTGGCGCACATGGCGTTGAAGGCGTCGATCACCTTGTCCAGTTCGTCCGCATCGTAGGGCGGCCGGCGCTCCAGGTGCAAAGGCGGCGGCGGCCGCGCCAGGCTGTACTTGCTGACGAAGTCGGCGATGGCGACCAGGTGCCGCGTCACCAGGAGATGGAACATGTAGATGATGAACAGGGAGACGACGAACGTCTTCGCCGCCTGGCTTGCCAGGATGACCAGGGCCCGGTTCAGCAATTGCCGATAGACCTCGCTCAGCGTCGCCTCGACATGGAGCACGCCGATCGTGCGCGCGGCTCCCTGCACGGAGTAGTTCAGCGGGTAGTCGCGCGTCACGATCGAACGGGTGTTCGGCTCGCCGACCGCGACACGGATCGGATGGGGACGATCGGCGATCTCGCGCACCTCGGCGGCGCGGATGTCGGGCAGCCGCAGGATGCCGCCGAGCTGGAGCTTGATCTGGTTCTGGTCGAGATTCCACAGGCTCTCGCCGAGGCTGCCGGTGGTGCTGCGGCCGATCTCGTCGAGCCGCGTCTCGATGACGCCGACTTCGCGGTCGTAGTCGAGATAGAGCTGAAGCGCGGTCAGCATCAGCGTCACGATCGAGGAGAACAGCAGCACTGCGGCCAGGAGGCGCGGCCCGACGCCGCTGCGCGACCAGTTGAAGATCCGCGACAGCAACGCTCCGATCGCCGGCGCAAGCGCAGCGCCGATCCCGCCCAAATCCTGCTTCGCTGCCGCCGGGGCAACGGCGCGGCTGAGCTTGGAGTCCTCGTCGCCTGCGTTGCCCATGCACCACGTCCCCGGAATGGCAGCATCCTGCTCCGGCCGGCCGGTCGCGGCCGCGAGCAATTCGTTCGTTGAGACTTTCCCTTCACGCGACCTGCGTGGTGATCCTGTCGGCCCGTGGGCGGCTTGAGGTCGGCGGGGTCATATATTGCGCCCAGCAACAGGATTCTCGCGCAAACTATCACCTCGGGTGCTAGAATGACATCGGTTAAAGTCCGGAGTTGCCTGCATGGCGGGCGAGTTATGGCCGTTGCGGCCGGCGCGCGCCACTCCCGGTAGACCGCGCGAGCCTCCGAATCCAGTGGTAGCAATGCACGACCAAGGAGACGCGTGATGTGGCGGATGGCCATCGCCTGCCTGTCGTTGCTCGCAGCCGGCCCAACGCAGGCGCAGGAACAGATCCGGCTGGCGCGCATCGCCGACATCCCCGATCAATATGTCGGCGGCGAGATGCTGCGGGCCGTCTACGCCAAGCTCAACATCAGGCTCGAATTCGAGGACGTCCCCGGCAAGCGGGCCCTCGCGCTGTCGAGCGCAGGCGAGGTCGATGGCGAGATCCAGCGGATCGGAACGCTCGCGCGCGACTACCCTACGCTGATCCAGGTCACGCCGGCGATCAACTACATCGAGCCCGCGGTGTTCACGACGAAACTGCGTTTCGACGTCGCCGGCTGGAATTCGATCAGGGACTACAGCATCGGCATCGTCCGCGGCGTCGGCTCCTCGGAGGCCGGCACCCGCGACATGGCCCGCGTCACGGCGACCACCAGCCTCGAGAACATGGTCAAGATGCTCGACGCCGACCGTTTCGACGTGATGGTCACCGACCTCTTCAGCGGACTCGTCGCGGTGAGGAAGCTCAATCTGCAGGCCAGGATCTACCCGCTCTCCCCGCCGCTCGAGCGCATCCACATCTACCACTACCTGCACGAACGTCATCGCGATCTGGTGCCGAAGGTCGGCAAGGTGATCGCGCAGATGGAGGCGAGCGGCGAACTGGCGGCGCTGCGGGAGGCCCTCGTCAAGCGGGTCCTCAACGCGCCGTGATGGGGTCGCTCAGGTCGTGCGAAGCCGTTCGCGTAACGCCACCGCGGCGATCAGCACGCCAACGCACCAGGCCATGACCGCCCGGTGAGGCTCCTCGCCGAGCAGCACTGTGAAGATGCTCGTGAGCAGGCACGGCGCGATCGCCTTGCTGCTCCGGCTCGCCAGCGAGAGCAGGAACGGCAGCGCGGCGATCGATATTTGCAGGACACCCATCAGCGAAGACCGGTCTCGCCTAAGGCTCTGGAAAAGGCTTCAGAAGCCGCAGACATTGAGCGCGCGCGGACGTTTGCCGCGGCGGCTCTCGACGATGCGTTCGCCGCCGTTCTCGGCCGAGCTGCCGTAATAGCGGTGATGTCCGCTCTGGTCGTGCAAATCGGCAGGCTCCGATTGTGCTGCCCGCCGAGCGTCGCAGATGATCTTGATGGTGTGACCCGACATTGCCGCCTCCGATGACCTTCCGAGTTCTTGTGGCCATCAGTCGCCTCGGCTTTGGGCAGCGTTCACCCCGCAAGGCGGCAATCGGGTTTCAGGACGGTTTCGTCGAGCCTGCACGACGCAATATTTTGTGCTTGGGGATTGTCGGGGCGGGCCGCGGTGATAAGTCATTTGGACGCGCGCAGCAAAAAAAACGAGGTGACGATGCTCTACGCCATCCTGGCCTATCATGTGGAAGACGAGATCTTGTCCTGGACACCCGAGGAGGACGCGGCAGTCGTGGCCAAGGTCATCGAGGCTCAGGCGCCCTTGAGGGCAAGCGGACATTTCGGGCCGGCCGCCCGTCTGGACGAGACCCGAAAGGCCCGCACCTTGCGTGGCCCCGGCGCGGGCGTGGTAACCGACGGGCCGTTTGCCGAGACCAAGGAGCAGCTTCTGGGCTTCCACCTCGTGGAATACGACACGGACGATGAGGCCATCGCGGCGGCGCGGAGGCTGCGTCAGGTCAATCCGACTGCGGTTTACGAAATCCGCCCGGTCAAGCTTTATGTGCCGGCCGACGGGTTCGGCGCGACATAAGGGCGAGCTACCGCCTTACGCATCCGGTTCGGTTTGCGCTCTGTAGAAGCGCTGGATCAGCAGGCCGCCGAAAGCGATGAACCACACGAAGGGCGCGACGTTCGGCGCAAACGCCGCCACGATCGTGCCCGGGATGAACACGAGCAGCGGAAACAGCGAGGCCATGATCTCGTGGCGCCAGCCGCCCAGGATCGTCCACCACAGCCAGGCATTGAGGCCGGCGATCGCGGTCAAATGCAGGCCGTAGAGCACGGCGACCGCGCTGCTCATGCCGTAATTGGTGTAGAGGCCGTTGGTGACCGGCAGCAGCACGATCGAGAGCAGAAAGAACAGGTTGAGGATCACCGCGCCGCGACTGCCCACCGGCTGGCGCGCCAGCCGGCGGTGATGGCTGATCCAGAACACACCCGCGATGATGAAGCTGAGCGCGAAGCCGGCGAGCTTGCCGGAATAGACATGGGCGAGATCGCTCCAGCCGGGGGCGCTGGTGAACACCGCGGCCTTGGGCAGATCGTAGGCCAGAAGCGTCATGGCGACGCCGAAAATGGTGTTGCTGAGCGACTCCAGCCGCCGCATCTCGAACTGGTCGGGCTTGAGCTCGGTCATGCCGGGCGCGCTTTTCTCGGGCTGGAACCTTGGGCCGTCTTTTCCCTAGGTGTTAAATCCGATTCCGTCCAGCCGCATTGCGATTCGCGAGGAGATCGCCGAATCTCACGGTTTCACCGGGGCGATTCGTGGCAGCATATCTGGACACGCTCAATGCGGAGCAGCGCCGCGCCGTCGAGCATGGTGTGGCCGACGGCACGACCGTGGGCGCCCCTCTGCTCGTCATCGCCGGTGCCGGCTCCGGCAAGACCAACACGCTGGCCCATCGCGTCGCCCATCTGATCGTTGCGGGGGCCGATCCGCGCCGGATCCTGCTGATGACGTTTTCGCGGCGCGCGGCGGCCGAGATGGCCGGCCGGGTCGAGCGCATCGCCCGAAAGGTGCTCGGGGAGAACAACGCCGCGATCATGCGCGATGCGCTGACCTGGGCCGGCACCTTCCACGGCATCGGCGCGCGGCTGCTGCGCGAATATGCCGAGCGGATCGGCGTCGACCCTGCCTTCACCATCCACGAGCGCGAGGATTCCGCCGACCTGATGAATCTGGTCCGGCACGAGCGCGGCCCGTCCAAGACCGAGAGCCGCTTTCCCGCCAAGGGCACGTGCCTTTCGATCTACTCCCGCTGCGTCAACGCCGAGATGGAGATCGAGAAGGTGCTAGGGGCGCACTATCCCTGGTGCGCGGGCTGGGCGGCCGAGCTGAAGGGCCTGTTCGCGGCCTATGTCGAGGCCAAGCAGGCCCAGCACGTGCTCGATTACGACGACCTGCTGCTCTACTGGTCGCAGATGATGAGCGATGCGCTGATCGCCGAAGAGATCGGCGGACGCTTCGATCACGTGCTCGTCGACGAATACCAGGACACCAACCGCCTGCAATCCTCGATCCTCTTGGCGCTGAAGCCCGATGGACGCGGCCTCACCGTCGTCGGCGACGACGCGCAGTCGATCTATTCGTTCCGCGCCGCCACCGTGCGCAACATCCTGGACTTTCCGCAAAGCTTCTCGCCCAGCGCCGAGATGATCACGCTCGACCGCAATTACCGCTCGACGCAGGCCGTGCTGGCGGCGGCCAACGGCGTCATCGGCCTCGCGCGCGAGCGCTTCACCAAGAACCTCTGGACCGACCGCACCTCCGCGCAAAAGCCGCAGCTCGTCACCGTGCACGACGAGGCCGACCAGGCCCGCTACATCGTCGAAGAGGTGCTGGCCAACCGCGAGCAAGGCGCGCTTCTGAAGCACCAGGCGGTGCTTTTCCGGACGTCCTCGCATTCGGGTCCGCTGGAGATCGAGCTGACCCGCCGCAACATCCCGTTCGTGAAATTCGGCGGCCTGAAATTCCTCGACGCCGCCCACGTCAAGGACGTGCTGGCGCTGCTGCGCTTTGCCGAAAACCCGCGCGACCGCGTTGCGGGCTTCCGCATCCTGCATCTGTTGCCCGGCATCGGCCCTGCAACCGCGCAGCGCGTGCTGGACCAGATGGCGGAGAGCACCGATCCGCTTGCTGCACTCGGCCAGTTACCGGTGCCGCCGCGCACCGGCGCGGACTGGACCGATTTCGTCCGCACGGTCGCGAACCTGCGCTATTCGGAATGGCCGGCGGATCTGGAGCGCGTGCGGCTCTGGTACGAGCCGCATCTCGACCGTATCCACGAGGAGTCCGAGACGCGCCGCGCCGATCTGATGCAGCTCGAGCAGATCGCGAGCGGCTACGCCTCGCGCGAGAAGTTCCTGACCGAGCTCACGCTCGATCCGCCGGATGCGACCAGCGACAAATCCGGGCCTCCCTTGCGCGACGAAGACTATCTGATCCTCTCCACCATCCACTCGGCCAAGGGCCAGGAGTGGAAATCGGTGTTCGTGCTCAATGTCGTCGACGGCTGCATGCCCTCCGACCTCGGCGCCGGCACGAGCGCCGAGCTCGAGGAGGAACGCCGCCTGCTCTATGTCGCCATGACGCGCGCCAAGGACGATCTCCACCTCGTCGTGCCGCAGCGGTTCTTCACCCACGGCCAGGCCGCCAAGGGCGACCGCCACGTCTACGCCTCGCGCACCCGCTTCATCCCGGAGCAGCTGGTCTATCTGTTCGAGCGCACGGCTTGGCCGAAGGCGGCCGCAGGCGCGGCACGCACCGCGGCGCAAGGGCCCAAGATCGACATCGGCGCGCGGATGCGCGGGATGTGGCGGTAGCAGCGTCTTGTTTTGACGCGTTTTCTTTACGCGAACCGGTATCCACTTCGCTCGAAAACGCTTTACGCGTTCAGCCGGTCGAACTGGACCTTGCCTGCCTTCATCACCATCGGGATGTGCTCGCCCTGGCCGAGCAGGCAGGCGACATCGCGCAGCGGGTTGCCGTCGACCACCAGCAGGTCCGCAATAGCGTCGGGCGCAATCCGGCCGAGCTTGCCCTCCATGCCGAGCACCTCGGCACCGACCACCGTGGCGCTGGCGATAACCGCGCGCGGGCCGAGAATCTCGGCGCGGATGCGGAATTCGTCGCTCTGGAGACGCTGGGACGGCCCGAGCAAATCGCTGCCAAACCCCATCTTCACGCCGGCGTCGCGGTAGATCGCGAGCGAACGGAGACCGGCGTCGCGGACATCGGCGATCTTGGCGACGCTCTCCGGCGGCAGGCCATATTGGGCACCCTCGTTGGCCAGCGCTTCGTAGGTGACGAGCGTCGGCACCACATAGGCCCCCTTCTCGGCCATCAGGCGCGCGGTCGACTCATCCACGAGATTGCCATGCTCGATGGTGCGCACGCCGCAGCGAACCGCGCGCGCGATGGCGGCAGCGGTGTAGGCGTGGGCGAGCACATAGGTCTGGCGCCCGCGCGCCTCCTCGACGATGGCGCGGATCTCGTCCTCGGAGTAGCCGAAGGCGCCAACCGGATCGGTCGGTGAAGCGACGCCGCCGGATGCCATGATCTTGATCTGGTCGGCCCCCATCTGGAGCTCCTCGCGCGCTGCCCTGCGCACGCCGTCGACGCCGTCGGCGACGCGCGCCAGCGCGCCGACCCGCACGCAGCACGGACATGGTGCATCACTCGCCAGATAATCCGAGCGCGCCCGCATGTCGCCGTGGCCGCCGGTCTGGCTCAGCGCCCGGCCGGAGACGAACAGCCGCGGGCCGTCGGTCAGACCGGTCTCGATCGCCTGCTTCAGTGCATGGCCGGCGCCGCCGGCATCGCGGACCGTGGTGAAGCCACGCCGCAGCATGCCGCGCAGCAGCAGCGTCGAGCGCAGCGTCACCAGCACATTCGGCATGTGCACCTGCTGCGCCAGATTGAGCTCGACCGCCACCGCATGCACATGCAGGTCGATCAGGCCGGGCATCAGCGTCTTGCCCTTCAGATCGATGGTGCGGTCGGCAGTGACCTGGAGCGGCCGGTCCGAGACCTCCTTGATCAAATTGTCTTCGACCAGCACGTGATGTCCCTCCAGCAGGTCCGGCTGGAGCGGATCGAGCAGAGCGGCGTTCTTGAAGAGGATGCTGGGCATCGCGGCGTCCTGTCAGAAGTGGGCCGGCGCAAGCAGTGCCGGCAAGGTGAGTTGGGCAAAGGGAAGGCACGCGGCGACATCGTCCTCGTCGTACCAGCCTGCCTCATGAAGCAGATTCAGCGAGCCGAGCGTACGCCCGCGCCAACGCACGGGCATGTTGAGCACGCTCTCGCAGCCGAGCGAGACGATCAGCTCGTGGTCGGAGAACACCTCGCGCAGATCATCCTGCGTGCGGCCGATATAGGCCTCGCCGCGATCGAGAACGGCCTCGGTCCACGGGCCCGGTGCCAGGCGCTTGCGTCCGCCGGTCGGATACGGGCCGGGGAGATTGGAATAGACCCGCGCCGCTTCACCGCTGTCGCCGTCATAGGTCAGGATCGTGAACAGCTTGTGCCCGATCGCCGACTTCATGGCTTCGTCCAGCGCCGCGAACAGCGCATCCGGCTGATCTGCCCTGCCCTGCGCCGCCGCGACGGCACAGAGCAGCGGGTCGGCCTGGCGTTTGGTCCGCGTCATGCAACTTCACCCGCCGCAATCTCTTCCAGCGAACGGCCGCGGGTCGGCACGCCCATCAGCACGACGGTCACCGCCCCGAGCAGCAGCACGGTGGTCGTGATGCCGAACACGCCGGCGAAGCCGAAATTGGGATAGAGATAGCCGACCAGGATCGGCGAGACGATCGCGCCGATGCGGCCGATCGCGGAGGCAAGCCCGGCTCCGGTCGTCCTGACCGGCGTCGGGAACACCTCGGCCGTATAGGCATAGACGCCCGCATAGGTGCCGTTCATGAAGAAGGACAGGAAAATTCCCGCCGCCATGATCTGCTGGTCGCTCTGCGCGAAGGCGAGCCCGAGCGCGCTGGCGCCGCCGAGCACCATGTAGGTCGCAATCGTCGCCTGCCGGCCGATACGCTCGTTGAAATACGCGGCGCTGAAATAGCCAGGAATTTGCGCGCAATAGATCGCGATCGAATAGGCGAAGCTCTTGGTGATGCTCATGCCGTTCTGGACCAGCAGACCGGGGATCCAGACGAAGAAGGAATAATAGCTGAAGGTGATCGCCAGCCACATGATCCAGGTCATGATGGTAATGCGCGCCTGCCGGCCTGCGAGGAGCGCGGCGAAATTGGCGAGCAGTGTTCCGGTTGCTCCCTGCGGCGCGACGGCTTCGACGACGGGTTGGGGCAGGACATGGCCCCGGCGCGCAAACTCTGTCTCGATCCTGTCCAGCACGGCTTCGGCTTCCTTCTCCCTGCCCCGGCTTTCGAGCCAGCGCGGCGATTCCGGCAGCGCCCGGCGCCACCACAGCAGCATGACGACCGGCACCGCCGTGATGACCAGCACCATGCGCCAGCCGTTCTCATAGGCGGGCACGATGAAGTAGCCGAGCAGCGCCGCGGCAACGAAGCCGAAGGAGAAGAAGCCGGCCAGCGCGCCGGTGAAGCTGCCGCGGTAACGCCGCGCGACGAACTCCGCGAGATAGGGCGCGATGATCGCGCTCTCGGCGCCCGTGCCCATGCCGGCGACGATTCGTGCGGCGAAGAAGGACGGCCATGCATCGACCATCGCGCTCACGATGGACGCCGCGCAATAGAGCGCAAGCGCGGACATCATCACCGCGCGGCGGCCGATCAAATCGCCCAGCGTGCCTGCCAGCAACGCGCCGAACAGGAAGCCGATATAGGTGCTGCTGCCGAGCACGCCGATCTGCACGCTCGACAGATTCCACGCCGTGCGCAGCACCGGCAGGATGAAGGCCAGCACCGCCGCGTCCATCGCGTCGAACATGTAGCCAAGCCCGCCCATCAGCAGCAGATGCTTGTGGAAGCGTGCGAACGGAAGGCGCTCGATGCGCGCCGATATCATCGACATGAAAGTCCCCTCAGTCTTGGCGGCCCGGCGCTCCGCGTGTCCCTCAGGGGACCATAGACAAAGTGACATTATCGTCATAATTTATAATCATGATCTAATATATCACCATGGTGAATGTTCGTGTCGTTCCGTGCGCTCGACCTCAACCTCCTGAAAGTCTTCGAGGCGCTGATGACCGAGGGCAGCGTCACGCGTGCCGCGAGCGCGCTGACGATGACCCAGCCCGCGGTCAGCAACGCGCTGGCGCGGCTGCGCGACGCGCTCGGCGATCCCCTGTTCGTGAGATCCGGCACCGGCATCCGTCCCACCCAGCGCGCCGTGGTGCTGTGGGAGCCGATCGGCGAAGCACTGGAAAGCGTGCGTGGTGCGCTTGACGAGCAAGTGTTCGATCCCGGCCGCGCGCAGACCGAGTTCAGCCTGTCGATGTCGGACTACGTCTCCTCGCTGGTGATGCCGAATCTCCTCGGTCATCTCGGCAAGGTCGCGCCCAAGGCACGCGTCCACACCGTGCCCAACACCGTCATCGAGATCGCCGACCAGCTCGAGGACAACCGGGTCGACTGCGTGCTGAGCGTCTATGTCAACGAGGCGCAGCAGCCGGCCGCCATTCGCTCACGCTCGCTGTGGACCGTCGACTATGCCTGCTTCATGCGCCGCGGCCATCCGCTCGCGGCGATGAAGCGGCTGAGCACGCGCACTTTCCTCAACGCGGGACACGTCGATGTGAGTCTCGCCGGCAAGACCATGCCGTCCTACGACCTCTTCCTTGCCTCGCGCGGGCTGTCGCGCAATCTGGTCGCGACCGTCAATCATTACAGCGCCGCCTACGAGGTCGTGCGCCAGTCCGACCTGATCGCCGTGCTGCCGAGCGATCTGCGCTCGCAATCAAGGCACGCGCCGTTGCTGCACGCCATGCCGCTGCCACTCAAGGCACCGCCGCGCATCGTCAGCCTGTTCTGGCACCAGCGCAACGACACCGTGCCGGCGCAGCGCTGGTTGCGCGAGACCCTGGTCGAGATGTTCGCCAGATCCGATTGAGCCCGGTGAAAAACCGGAAACCCAGCCTTTCCCGCAGCGGCATTGCCAAAGCGGCCTTCGCGCCCTAGCTGCACAGCAAACAATTTCCCACATGCGGGCGCCGCTCGCGCCCCCACCCCCGCAGAGACCTGATCGATGACCTCACCGCTTCAATTCGGACTGGATACCTTTGGCGACGTCACCAAGGACGGCACAGGCAAGACGCTTGCGCACGCGCAGGTGATCCGCAATGTCGTCGACGAAGCCGTGCTGGCCGACGAGCTCGGCCTCGACTTCATCGGCCTCGGCGAGCACCACCGTGCCGATTTCGCGATCTCCTCGCCCGAGACTGTGCTCGCCGCGATCGCATCGCGCACCAGGCGCATCCATCTCGGCTCGGCCGTGACGGTGCTGAGCTCGGACGATCCGATCCGCGTCTTCCAGCGCTTTGCCACGCTCGATGCGCTCTCCAACGGGCGCGCCGAGGTGATCCTCGGCCGCGGCTCCTTCACCGAATCCTTTCCGCTGTTCGGCTTCGACCTGCGTTCTTACGAAGCGCTGTTCGAGGAGAAGCTCGATCTGTTCGCCGCTCTGCTGTCGCAGAAGCCCGTGTCCTGGGAAGGCAAGCTGCGCCCGCCGCTGAAAGAGCAGCTCGTCTATCCGCCGGTCGAGAACGGCACGCTGAAAACCTGGATCGGCGTCGGCGGCAGTCCGCAATCGGTGGTGCGCGCAGCGCATTACGACCTGCCTTTGATGCTCGCGATCATCGGCGGTGATCCCGCGCGCTTTGCGCCTTACGTCGATCTCTATCACCGTGCCTTCAGGGAGTTCGGCCGCCCGGCACAGCCGATCGGCGTGCACTCGCCCGGCTATGTCGCGGAAACGGATGCGCAGGCGCGCGAAGAGCTGTGGGGCGACTACAAGGCCATGCGCGACCGCATCGGCAAGGAACGCGGCTGGCCGCCCATGGGCCGCGACGAGTTCGTGAGCGAAGCCGAGCACGGCTCGCTCTATGTCGGCTCGCCGGAGACCGTGGCGCGCAAGATCGCAAAGACCGCAAAGGCGCTTGGCATCTCGCGTTTCCAGCTGAAGTATTCGGCCGGTCCCCTGCCGCACGAGAAGCTGATGAAGAGCATCGAGCTCTATGGGCGCAAGGTGGTGCCGATGGTGCGAGAGATGATGGGGTGAGGCGAAAGGCCGCTCACCAGAGTCGCTTCTTCGCAAAGGCGTGGCCCGAACCGGACTTCAAGTAGCGTTCGAAGGCTCTCGCCTTCTCGATGTCGGAGAAGGCAACATAGGTGACCAGCCTCCAAGGCATGAATTTGGAGGTATGCGGAGATTTGCCAGCGTTATGATCCGTCAGCCGCTTTTTGAGGTCCGTCGTCAAACCGATATAACGCTGACCCGCGAAAACTTCGCTCTCCAGAAGATAGACATAGTGCATGGAGCCGCCCTCCTTCGCCAAGGCTTCGGAGGGCATCCTGCTTCGCGCAGTGAAGGGCTGCAAATCCTGCGAAGCGCGTCAGCGCGAAGCAGGATGGTGGGGGAGGCAGGACTCGAACCTGCGAAGCCATGAGGCGGCTGATTTACAGTCAGCTCCCTTTGCCACTCGGGACACTCCCCCGCTCGACGGCAGCACAATCGGGCCGGACCTTGCCGGCGGACCGAAGACGGCCATGGAACGTGAAGGCCGCGACAGCCCGGATGGGGGCGCGACCGGGCGCGTTTATGGGCGATGCGGTGGGGCAAAGTCAACCGAGGCGAACAGCTAAAATCGTCACCTTGGGCGCCCAAATTGCCATATTCCGGGACCCGTGACACAAGCGAGCCCATGAAGGATCGAAAATTCACCCCGAGGGGGCCCCGCAGCGGGGCTAAGCCCTTCAACAGGCCCGGGAAATCGGCCGGTCGGCCGGCCTGGCGCGACCGTGATTCGGCAACCGACGGTCCAGTCATCCTTTATGGCTGGCACAGCGTCACCATGGCGCTGCAAAACCCGGCGCGGCGGATCCGCAAGCTGACGCTGACCGAGAACGCCGCAAGGCGGCTCGCGGACGAGAACATCGAGACCCGCGTCACGCCCGAGATCGTCCGTCCCCAGGAGATCGACCGGCTGCTGTCGCCCGACGCTGTCCACCAGGGCCTGCTCGCCGAGGCCGACGCCCTGCCCTCGCCCGACATCGAGACCCTGGAGCAGGAAGGCATGGTGCTGGTGCTCGACCAGATCACCGATCCGCACAATGTCGGCGCCATCCTGCGTTCAGCAGCAGCGTTCGCGGTGAAGGCGATCATCACCACGGCGCGCCACAGCCCCGAGGCAACCGGCGTGCTGGCCAAGGCCGCCTCAGGCGCGCTGGAACTGGTACCGATGGTGACGGTGCAAAACCTCGCCCGCGCCCTCACCGCGCTGAACGAGCGCGGCTTCCAGACGGTTGGCCTCGACAGCGAAGGCAGCGAGGACCTCTCGGACGTCGCACTGCGCGAGCCGCTCGCGCTGGTGCTTGGTGCCGAAGGCAAGGGCCTGCGGCAATTGACCCGCGAGACCTGCAGCGTCGTGGCGCGGCTCGACATGCCCGGCGAGATCAAGAGCCTCAACGTGTCGAATGCCGCCGTGCTCTCGCTTTACGTCGGCGCAAGCCGGCTCGGGCTGATGAAGCGGTAGAGCGTTTTCGAGCGAAGTGGATACCGGTTCGCGTAAAGAAAACGCGTCAAACTAAGAATCCAAAAAAACGAAACGCCCATCCGCATCGCGCGGACGGGCGCTTCTTCAACTCAACCAATCAAACGATCAGTAATAGCGGCGCAGCACGCGGTGGCCGCCGTAATACGGCGCGCGGTGGGCGTAGCCGTAGCGCGGACCGTAGCCATAGTGCGTGCGCGGTAGATAGCCGTGCCGCGGGCCATAGCCGTAGCGATACGGACGGTAGTACGGGCGCTGATAGGGATAGGCGGCGGCACGATAGCCATAGCCGTTGCCGTAGCCATAACCACGGCCGTAGCCGTAATTGGCGGGCGCGACGACCGCGTCCTCACGATAGGTCGGGTACGGCGCGAAGGCGCCGGGGCCGGTGTAGGTCGGGCCCTGGTTGACGTAGTAATACTGCGTGGTCGGCTCGGCGAGGTGCTCAAAGCCCCATCCGCCATAACCCTGGCCATAACCCCAGCTACCGCAACCCGTGTTGCAGCCGCTATAGACCGGCGCAACCGGCTGGCACGGATTGAAGCCGCAGGCCGCGGCCGGCGTGGCCCCGACCAACATCACGGCAGCCGCCGCGACCAGTCCCGAAATCATCTGACGCATTACTCTCTCCTGTTGATTTCCGTATTTCGGATTTTTGTCGTTTCTTAACCCGGCGGCTTGCCGGGCACCTCGGCACGCGGCCGGGGCCGACGATGCTGCGGATTCACATTGATCTCAGGCGCCAGGATCACCGGCGGCGGATCGGCCGGCACATCCATCTGCGGCGGCAGCGGCGCCGACTGCGCGCCCCAGCTCTGATGGTAGCTCTCGGCCGGCTTCGGCAATTTGCGGTTCGCTGGCGGCTCGACCTCGAGCCGGCCGTAGCCGGGCCGCAGACCCAGTGTCGGATAATAATGGCCGACGTCTTCCGGCTGCCGCTCGGCGACATAGCGTCCGCCATAGATCGTCGGCTGCACCTGGACGTTCTTGCCCAGGCCCCAGACACCTTCGACGACGCTATAGGACGCATCGATGCCATTGATGATGATCGGCACGCCGGGGCGGCCGGGCATGACGATATCGAAGCCGCCGCCGGCAAACGCCGTCGCGGGCAGTCCGATCAAAAAGGCTGCGAGCGCCAGAGCGCGCATGGTGGGATCCCGGTTGTCTGGAACACAACCTAACCGATCACGGCGCACAGAGGGTTAAGGCTGGCTCACCAAATGCCGGTAAGCCTAACGCGCAAGCGATGCGGGCCGCTCAAATGCCGCAAGCTGCGCTAGCGAAGCGTTAACGCGGAGCACGCCGCACGTGCCAGAGCGCGCAAGGTTGCGTGGCATAAACTGCACATCCTGGGCGGGCTCACGTCGATGTGACCCTGCATGCGAGAATCCGCGGAACGACTGCTGGAGGTCGCACTTAGCACAGGTCTCAACAACATGGAGAAAATGCCATGACGAGCCTGAAGCTTCTTGGCTTGGCCGCGATCGTCGCGTCCACGCTGGCAACACCGGCCTTCGCGCAAGCCACAGCCGACAATTCGGGCCGCTGCACGGGGCTATTCCAGGATGCCAATTGCCAGAATCTCGGTCCCGGCAATGCGACCGCCGACCGCGCCTATCGCCGCCGCCACATGGCCCGCAACCAAGTGAATCCGAATGATGGATCCGGCTTCTGGCCGCTCGATACGGCGGGCGCAGTGGCTGGCGCTGCCGTCGGAACCGCGGCAACGGTCGCCGCCGCACCGTTCCAGGGCTGGGGTAATTCCTACGCGAGCTACGACCGCAGCGGCCCAGGCTGGTCCGGCAATTGGGACGCCTATGCAGCCCGCAACGGCATCGTCTGCAAGCCCGGCACCTGGATCAAGGGCGAAGACGGCCGGCGGCACCTCTGCCAGTGAGGCCTTCTTCCATCGGGTTGAACGGTTTCAGGCGGCCCAACGGGCCGCCTGTTTTATGCCGGCGAGACGCCGCCTTCGGGTTCTGGCACTTTCCACCCAAGTCTGATATTGCGACGCCCGAGCGGGAGGACAGCTCGGCACATGCCGAGCCCTGCCCCGCATCTCCAGCGTCGCCGGCTTAGCTCAGCGGTAGAGCAGCGGTTTTGTAAACCGAAGGTCGGGGGTTCAATCCCCTCAGCCGGCACCAGCGCTCGACGCAGGCGCACTCAGTCCGAATTCTTCTGCAGGCTGCTCTGCTGGAAATGCTGGGCGGCGCCGGCGATCTCCACCCAGACATGTTTCGACTGCTCGAAAACCGATCTGACCGGGGCCGGAAAATTCGGATCCGCGATGGCACCGACGGCGACGCCGATCATCGCAGGCAGATTGTCGGCTTTCCAGTAGACCGTTGAACCGCAGTCGGGACAAAAATGGCTGCGGACCTTGCCGCCGCTCGCGGCCGTGCGGACGTATTCCTTCGACGCGCCTGAGATCGTGACGGCCTCTGCCGGATAGAAGGCACCGACACCGAACGGCGCGCCTGTTCGCCGCTGGCAGTCAATGCAATGGCAGGCAGCGACGAGGCTTGATGGCCCCGGAAGCGACAGCGCAAGAGCGCCGCAATGACATCGGGCGTCGATCATCGAAATTCCTTCCTCTTGGTTGGCCGACGGGTCCCGCGGCCCGGATGGAGCGGAGCGCAATCCGGAACGGTGTTCCCGCATACCGTCGTCGCGAGAAGATTCTGGATTGCTTCGCGGAGCCTGTCATCGGGCCGCGCTTCGCGCGGACCCGTTGGCCCGCAATGACGAGTTGGTGGAGCAATGCACCGATGCTCGCCCTCACTCCTTCCCCACCTCGAACGCCAGCAGCACGTTGCCGGCGACGCCGCCCCACTGGCCGTAGCCGGAATTGGTGTAGAGCATGCCGCCGGCGATGACCGGCCCGGGACCGTCGATCGCGCCGCCATGGGCGGGGACGCCGTTCACGGCCGTATAGTCTCGCGCGGTATCGAACTCCCACAGCAGCTTGCCGTCGGCTATGGCGTAGGCGCGAAGGAAGCCGCTGACGCCGCCGGAGAACACGACACCGGGGATCAGGCTCACCGCCGCCGATAGCGCGGGGCTGCATTGGAGACGATCGCCGCAGGCGACGGGAGACACTTCCATCGCAATCTTCCCGCTGGCGAGATCGAGGCCGAACAGGCCGCCGCCTTGGGTGGAATCGAGCCGCCGCGTGCCATCGTGCAGGAAACGCACGTCGGAGTTCGCGACGTAGATGCGGTCCTGGTCGGCGGCCGAGCCCCATTCGCTGCCGCCGAGCGCACCGCCCTTGCCAACCCGCGTCTGCCACAGGATCTTGCCGTCATCATCAGGGTCGAGCGCGTGCACGACGCCGGACTTCTGCGCGATGGCAAGAACACGCCTGCCGTCGCGCAGGGTCACGAGGATCGGCGACTGGCCGAAATCGTGATCGGGGCCGTGCTCGTCAGGACAATTGGTCCTGTCCGCGCCGTAGCACGCCACGATGAAGGCGTCCTTCGGGGTCGCCTGTTGCTTCCAGAGCAGCTTTCCGGTCGCAAGCTCGAACGCGAGGATCGCATCGGCGGTCGCGGCCGGCGGATTCGAGTAGGAGTTGCTGGTCGCGACGTAGACGGCGTTGCGCTTCGGATCGATCGTCGGCGCCGACCACACCGCAGCGCCGGACGGGCCGAACAGCTGCGTGCCTCTCGTATTCTTGCTGGTCGGATGCGGCACTTCCGGGATCGTGTAGGCCTGCCACACCGGCTTGCCGGTCAGGGCCTCCAGCGCCACCACGCTGCCGCGGAAAGTGCAGCATTCGTAACTGGCTTGCGAGCCGGCGGCCTCCTCGAGTGAGGACACCGGCACGTAGAGCACGCCGGAATGCAGCGTCGGCGCGCCGGTGATGCGCGCGGCCGGATGCTCCTCGACCTTCGTCTTCCAGATCAGCGCGCCGGTCAGCGCGTTCACGGCATAGGCATTGGCGCGCAAGTCACCGAAAAAGATCGCGAACTGATCGGTACCGGGAAGCGGCGCGAAGCTGATCGCAGCGCGCACCGCGGCATCGGTCGGCAACGTCCACAGCGTGCAGCCGCTTCGCGCATCGAGCGCGTGCACCTTGCGGTCGGTACCGCCGATGAACAGCAGGCCGCCGACGATCGTCGGCGGCGCAAACGACACCGAGGCGCCGGGAAAGGCGTAAGCCCATTTCAGCCGCAGGCGCGGCACCTCTTCCGCGGTCAGCCCCGCCATGTCGGCCGGCTGGAAGCGGCTGTTGCCAGCGTCGACGCCCCACCCGTTCCAGCGTGGACCGTCGAGCGGCTCTGGAAAGGCACTGACCTGCTGCGCACAGCGCCCCGGCGCTTCGATCGCAGCGTCGCCAGCCGCAGTCTTGCGGTGACGAAGGCAGCAATCGCGCGGCGTTCCTCCTCGCTACGCTCCTTCGCCATCGCCGCCATGCTGCCGAAGGTCAGTGTCCCCAGCACATGATCGAACGACATTCCCTGCATGGCGCTGCGGCCCGGCACACGGCTTTGGGCATTGCCGGCATCGTGACATTGCGCGCAGTGGCTCGCGTAGAGCGCAGCGCCCTCCTGCTGCGCCAGCGCCGGCGCGCAGCACCAGATCAGCATGGCGACGACCACTACGCTTGGTCTCATGGCGTGCTCCGGCACCGTCACCGCAACGCGAGACGGCTTCATGCAACCCGAAATGTAGCGCGACGGCAATCACTGGGGCAACGGACGTTCCGGCTGCGTCCGTCACATCCCCGTGGCAATGCGGACGCGATCGGGCAATTCATCCAGCCGCCAGAGCCCGAGGCTCTTGTCGCGCCAGCCACCGCCGCCCTCCTCGCAGCGCTCGTTGATCAGTTCGCGCGGCGCCGGCCAGTTGAACGGCGCCGTCTCCATGTTCAGCGCGCGCCAGTCGCCGTCCTCGCAGTCGCGATTTGCATCCCATTGGGGAAACGTCGTGACCATCAGGAAGCGCGCGCCGCTCGCACGAAAGTTCGTGACGGCGCGGACGATGTTGTCGAAGCTCAAATGAACCAGGCAGTCGCGGCACAGGATCAAGTCGGCAGCCGGCAGCGCATCGCGCGTGATGTCCGCAACGCGGAAACGACCGGCCAGTTCACCTCGTGCCGCGCGCTCGCTATTGGCCTCGATCAGCGACGGCACGATATCGATGCCGATGTAGTCGAGATCGAGCTTCATGCGGCCGATCCAGCCCGCATCGCCGCAGGGCGCATCGAGCAGCGAGCGCGCGCCGAGCCGTTGCAGCAGTGCAGGAAGCGCGTCCCGGATCGCGGCCGTGGCGGGATCCTCCGAGCCGAGGCCCGAGACCGAGCTGGCCGCGCCCCACAGGTTCGTCCGCTCGATCCGCTCGAACCGCGCGGCGAGATCGAGGCCCGCGAAATTGTCGCGGTCGGCAACGAAGCGTTCGTGGGCGAGCACGGGCGGACGATTGGGGATCATCAGAGAGCACGCGAATCGAGATTCCGGCGCAAACGCACTATACAAGGAGAGCCTGCTGTCCGAAATGGTCCGCAAGCGAACCCGCTCACCTCATCCGTCTCGTTGGAATTTTCATGCGCCCCACCACCGCACGAGAGAAGGCCAAAATGGTCGCCGGTGCAGCTACGGCCGTCATCATGACGGCAGTGCTGTTCGTCATCGTGCTTGCATTTCTGCTGCCGCAATAGGCGCTATCGGCGCGGCGGACGGACGTCGCCGCGCAGACTCAGGCGGCGCGCACCGTCCGGAGGAATTTTCCGACTTCGTCCTTCAGCCGGTTGCTGTCGGTCGCCAGCATCTTTGCGGTCGAGAGCACCTGCGAGGACGCCGAGCCGGTCTCCGCCGCGCCGCGCTGCACGTCGGTGATGTTCGAGGAGACCTGCTGGGTGCCGTGAGCGGCCTGCTGCACGTTGCGCGAGATCTCCTGGGTCGCGGCCCCCTGCTCCTCGACGGCCGCGGCGATGGTCGACGACACTTCCGAGAGCCGCTCGATCGTCGCGGAGATGTCGCGGATCGCGTTGACGGATTCCTGGGTCGCGGTCTGGATGCCGGAAATCTGCTGGCTGATCTCGCCGGTCGCCTTCGCGGTCTGCTCGGCCAGCGTCTTCACCTCGGAGGCAACGACCGCGAAGCCGCGGCCGGCCTCGCCGGCGCGCGCGGCTTCGATCGTGGCGTTCAGCGCCAGCAGATTGGTCTGGCCGGCAATGGTGTTGATCAGCTCGACAACGTCGCCGATCCGCGTGGCCGCGACCGAAAGCTCGCTGACGCGCTCGGTGGTGGTGCGCGCCTGGCCGACGGCTTCGCCCGCCATCCGCGCCGATTCCTGCACCTGCCGGCTGATCTCGTTGACCGAGGAAGACAGCTCTTCCGTGGCGGTCGCAACCGACTGCACGTTGCCGGTGGCTTCGCCCGAAGCGGCCACGACGACGGAGGTCAGCTCCTGCGCGCGCTGCGCGGTGGTGGCCAAGGTCGAGGACGACGCCTCAAGCTCGGTGGACGCGGACCCGACCGTTTCGATGATCTCGCCGACCGCACGTTCGAAGCCGTCGGCCAGGTTGACCATGTCGCGGCGGCGCTGCTCTGCGGCCTGCTTCTCGGCTTCCGCCTGCGCCGCCTTGAGCCGCTCCACTTCGACCCCGTTGGTCTTGAACACTTCGACGGTCCTTGCCATGTCGCCGATCTCGTCGCGGCGATCCTTCTCGGGCACCTCGGTCTTGAGATCGTTGCGGGCAAGGCCTTCCATGGCGAGCTTGAGCCGGGCGATCGGCCGGGACATCGCATTGAGGCCGATGAACAGCGCGATCGCGATGCCGAGGATCAGGCCCCCGGCGCTGACGCCCATCACGGTCCAGGTCGCGGAGCGGGCGTCGCGGTTGATGGCTTCCTTGCGCTTGGCAACCACCTGCGCGGTCTCGGTCACGAACTGGGCGATGCGGGCCAGGGCCGCGTCCATCACCGGATCGCACTCCTTGTGCGCCCGGTCTGCGGCATTGGCATTGTCTTCCGTGGTGCTGGCCTGCGAGCCAGCCTTCAAAACCGGATCGCAGCCGGCGAACACGGCCTTCAACTGGTCGCCGATGCTCCTGATCTGGCTCGCGCGCGTTGGGTCGTCCTGCTCCGCCGCGTCCAGATATTGGCGGATTTCGTCGCGGTTCTGGGTCGCGATCTTGAGACGGTTGGCGTTGCCGGCCTCTGTCGCCTCGGTGAAGACCGCATAGAGCGCCGCGTGATAGGTCTCGGCGCGGCGCTGGGCGCGGGTGAGGTTGAGCGCCGACGACTGCGTGGCGGAGAGCTCGGCAAACCCGTCGACGGTCGCAGAGAGTTCGCGCGTGCCAAAGGTGGCGACGCCAACCATCGCACAGCCCATCACGGCCACGATCAGCGCGACCTTCCACACGATCTTCAAATTGTTCAAAAAGCTCATCGCAAGATCCAATGATGTCCAGTCGAGGGCGTAATCCCAGCAACGTGCATTGGAGCCGGCGGTCGTTAAAATTTAATACCAAATGATACCGGTACTCTTACCGAAAAATAACTCTTTGGAGTCCCGCCGTAAGCTTGGCGTAAGCTTCGGCCGCCTTTTTCAGGATGCCTGCTCCCGTATCGCCGGCGCGGAACCAAGCGCGTGCGTCGCTCGTTCTTGCCCCATGCGGATCAGGGCAGACCATCGAAACATGTTCTTGCTGGGGGCGGTGACGCTGTGCTGCGTCGTCGTCGCCGGCACGCTTGCGCTGTACGAGCCGGTCCTTGGACAGGCTCCGGAGCGGCAGGTCGCCGACAACAGCAGGCCGGTCGATGCCGCAGCCCCGGCGGCGGTCCGGGTGGTCGGGACGCCCTTCGTGCCCAATGTCAATCCGCGCCAGCGATAGCGCTCACCTCGGGGATGTGCCCTTCGGAGATGTGCCCTCACCCTCCCCGGGCCGACCATGAGCACGCGCCAATTCCTCGACGAACGCGATCACCTCTGCCCGCTTGCCGGGCGGCAGCGACAGGAACGCGCGAACAAGCCTCAAGCCCTCGACTTCGTCCGACTTCTCTTTTCCGGCATCCATCCGCCCACTGTCGGGCGCCCGGGAAAAATATGCAATCCCTTGCAGGATACCTTCTTGATTCGCCCCTCGAGCTTTGGTGGAATGGCCCCAACAGGGGTGGCCCATGAAGTGGATCACGGAGCGCGACGCACTGATCGCGCAGACACTGGCCTTCGTCCAATCGGTAACCGGCAAGAAGGACGACCTCCGTCCGCCGGAAAGCCCGCCTGCTGCGTTCGCGCTGACCACGGAGATCGTGACCGTGCAGGCCATTGCGGTCGAAACCGACCCGCCACCGGCGATATCTTCCCCCGTCCCCGAGGCTCGGCCCGTCCAGGTCCCGCCGCCCCGCACGGGTGGCGATTTCCGCACCGAGATGCAGGCCAGGATCGCCAATTTCCGCAAGCATCAGGAGCGGTTCGAGCGCGAGCGCGAGGAATATTGCGCGGCGACCCTGACAAAAGTCCGCGCCGCCATCCGCGACGCCGCCCCTCCTCCACCGGCCGCCAAGTAAGGCAGGCAGGCCGTCAGGGACCTACAGCCAGGACCAAACCAGCCAGAGATTGGCTGCGCAGGCACCAAACAGCGCCACCGTCAGCGGCAGGAGCATGTGCCCGCAGGAGGTTTTCAGGTCGCTCGTCATGGCCAAAAACATCCGCTGATTCCGGCCGGAGAGTCCCAGGGATTCTTTTTTTGGGGATTCAGGACTCGTTTACGACTCAAGGCCCCTGGCGCCCCGATCACGCCCCCGTGATTGCCCGTCTGCCGGAACCCCGCGCCGGTGAAGTCGTTAATGCGCTTTCCGGGAGCGGGAAGAATGCCCTACGCCTTGTTCTGCAACGACGCCCAGATCAGCAAGGCCTATCCTGATGAGTCCGACGTCTGGAAATTGGCGCAGCGGAGCGGTCTCGTCGTGGATATCAGCGCCGACGACGAGCGTGCCGGGCCGCGCCGGGTGCTCGACAACGACTACGAGATCAAGCCCTGCCGGGCAGCGCAGGGCGAGGACCCCGCCACGAACAAAGCCGAGGCCGAGCGCGAGTCCAGGATTGAGCTTCAGCTGAATTTGTGAGGTCGGGCTGGAAGCCGGGGGTTCAGGGCGTTGCGGTCGCCAGCGATGCCTGCTCGCCGGCCAGCGCCACGCAGGCCTTGCGGCGGTGCAGCCCGCGGATCGCGCCGGTGACCTTCAACACCTTGCCGGACGGACAGGAGGCGTCCTTGACGAAGGCCACCTCATAGGGTGCTAGCATCAGAGGCTCGGATTTGAGGATTGTTTGAGCAGAGCATGGCACGGCGACCAAGCACGAGAGCACTGCTGCCGACACCAAGATACGCATGACCGTCGTCCCACCAGCCCTGTAATTCTCATATAACGCGTTCCGGAGCGCGAGTTCCGTAAGCGGCAAAGATTATTTTTGCTTTACGCCGGCCCCATGACACGCGTGAGAACGCGCGCGCCGGAATGTTTGCTTGCAAATGACGCGCCAGATGGTTCACGCCAAGCAAACAACGGGCTGGCGAACGACGGGTGGGCAAACGGACGGGTGGGCAAACGAAAGGCCGGCGCGAGCCGGGGCAAACGAAAGGCCGGCGCGAGCCGGCCTTTGTCAGATCTGGGACGGCTGCTGGCGGGTCAGTAGCGCGAGGCTGACGGACCGCCCCAGCCGAAGCGGTAGTTCACACCGACCTTGACGGTATGCTCGTCCTCCCGGCCACGGACGCCGACGATGTCGGCCGGCCCGGAGGTGAACGTGGTGCTGCCGAAATTGTAGTACTGGTACTCGGCCTTGGCCGACCAGCTCGGCGCGAACATGTATTCGAGGCCGGCGCCGACGGTGTAGCCGTCCTTGTTGTTACCGGTGGCGGTGAAGGTCTGCGGCACGCCGGCGACGTTGACGCCAAGGCCGCCATTGCGCCAGGCGTAACCACCCTTGGCGTAGAGCAGCGTCGGACCCCAGGTGTAGCCGATCCGGCCAGTCACCGATCCGAGTTGGTCGGTATTGGACGTCACCTGCGTTCCCAGCGGGAACGTGACACCGTTGTTGTTGGTCGGCAGCCAGGAATACTGGGCCTCGACACCCACGACCCAATTGGGTGCGAACTGGTAGTCGAAGCCGCCCTGCACGCCGCCCAGGAAGCGGGCGTCGCTCGACTGGAAGCTGCTGTCGCCGGCGAACGCGCCGCCGACATGGCCGCCGATGTAGAAGCCGGTCCAATTGTAAATCACCTGCGGCGGCGTATAGGCCGGTGCCTTGGTGTAAGGGCGCGGCTGCATGTCGGCCGCTGCGGCCGGCGCGGCTAGCGCAAGCAGAGCGACTGCGCCCAGCAAAATCGTTTTCATATCCATCCCCGTTCTTTCAAAATCGACCCTCAGCAAACAACGTGGCGTGAATTTGGTTGCTTCGCGGCGATGCCGGAACGTTGATCTTTCGATACTGTGACGGGGTGGCAACATCGCGATTTTGTTCCGTCACGTTGCCTTGCACCGGCTGTTTCTGCCACCCGCGCAAGGCTTGCCGCGCAAGGCTTGCCGTAACGATCTGTCGCAAGGCTAATCCGCCCCGTTCAAAGCTCGCCAAAATGTGATCCAGCGGCTCCGGCGGCTTCTGTCCTAGCACCAGCCGATGAAGGCGGGCTTTGCGCTACCGCGTCATCTTTTCCAGTTCCGGAAAGGGTGCGTAAACCGCGCCAGTACAGAACTCGCTGGCGCGATCGAGGACGCGGTCGGCCCGTCCGTTGACGAAGACGACGGCGCGCTCGCGCATGACCTTGTAGCTGCCGTCGGTCTCGCGGGGCATGAAGCGCAGGCAGCTCACGTAGAACTGTCGGCCGCCGACCTCGCGCAGCTCCGGCTCGGCCATGCCGGCCTCGCGCACGCCGACCGGATTGTTCAGATAGGCGCGCATCAAGGCGAGCGTGTCACCGCGGAAATTGTCGGGAAAAGGCTGAGGACCTCCAGCCTGGGTCCCGGCCATCAGGGTCGGACGGTCACCGTCGCTGCCGAAACACCCCGCGAGCGCCAGCGGCAATGCCAGGATCGATAGCAGGCTCGCCGCACGTTTCGCCAATCGCCCCACAGGTCACGCTCTCCGCTCGCTCAGATCAGGGAGATGTTCTAGCCCCAAGGTTGCACGAAGGGAATTCGCTTGCAGGCGCACCGGCCCGCCGCCGGTGCCTTGCGCTTTCGCGCAAGACGCCGGGACAACGGACCGGGCCTGAATTCCGCACGCGCCAGCAGGGCAATGCCAGGGATGCCGCCGCGCGGGATCAGTCGTTAGCTGCGCTTCTCGGTCGTCACCGGCTTGGTGACGTCGGGCTGCGCTTTCAGCGACTTCTTGGCCGACAGATGCTTGTGGTGATGGCGATGCGTCCGCACGGTCTTGTGCTCGTCGGGCGTGACCGCGGCGTTCGCATTCATCGTCTTCGACTTGGCGTCGACCTTGGCATCCGCCTTGACGTCGGCGGCCTTGGTGTCGGCCTTGACGCCGGTGTCCGGTTTCACGGCGGTGGTCGACGTCTTGGTCTGGCTCTGGTCCGCCTTGATCACCGGCGCGGTCGTGGTGGTCTTGCCGGCCTCGGCCGCGAAGGCCGGAGCTGCGATCACGGAAGCTGCGAGCAAGGCTGCGGAAATGGTCTTCAACATGGTTGGTCTCCTCTTGGAAGGATCTTGAGGCGGGCGCCCTCTCGCCACCCCTTCGATCGTAGGTGGGAGCCTAGGCCTCGCGCGCTGAACCCAGTCTGAAGCCGGTTGCAGGCTTCCGTTCATCTGGATGACAAGTTTGTCATCTGCGGCGGGCCGAAGGGGCCGGGGCAGCCGGGAATGTTTTTGCCCGGCGGGTGTTCCGGTCTTCAGGCAATCGTGTAGGATCGCCACGCTTCATACGGGAGAACTTAGATGCGCAAACTCTCAATGCTTCTGCTGCCGGGACTCGTTTCGATGACGCTCGCAGCCGGGCCGGTACTGACCGGCGCCTATGCCGCGGGCGGAGACGATCCCTCGTCGCCGCCGAAGTCGGACACGTCGACCAAGAAGGGCAAGAAGAAGAGCTCCTCCGTCAGCGATCCGAAATTCCTTGCTGCCTATCGCACCGCCTACACCACGATCTACGACGACCATAACTACACGGGCGCGATCGATCAGTTGAAGTCGCTCAAGCGCGACGACGTCGCCGACGTCGCCAATCTGATCGGCTATTCCTATCGCAAGCTCGGCGACTACCAGTCGTCCAAGGTCTATTACGAACTGGCGCTGAAGGACGATCCGAACCACGTCCGCACCTGGCAGTATTACGGCCTCTGGCAGCTCGAGCAGGGCAACCGCGAGCAGGCGCAATATCACCTGAACAAGATCGCCTCGCTCGCCGGCACCGACAGCTCCGAGTATCGCTCGCTGGCCGCGGCGCTCGACAAGCCGACCGGCGCGACGCTCGTCTACTAAGCCATCTGGTTTCCGTACGACGCGAACCGGCACAACCTCGGGGTTGTGCCGGTTCTGCTTTCTCGGCTAGCCTCCCGCACCAATCCTCCCCTCGCAAATCGGTGCGCAATGGACAGTTGGCTGCGATCCGCGATCGACTACATCGGCTCCTGGGTCGAATTCCAACAGACGACAGTCCAACAGCCGGGCGTCATCATCGCATTCGCCCATCGCGGCGAGGTCGTCGCCGAGCACGCATTTGGCCTTGCCAATCTCGACACCGGCGAGAAGCTCACCCCGCGCCACCGCTTCCGCATCGCCTCGCACTCGAAGAGCTTTACCTCCGCCGGCATCATGAAGCTGCGCGAGCAGCGCAAGATCCGGCTCGACGACACCGTCGGCCACTATGTCACCGGCCTGCATCCGCGCGTCGCCGAGACGACGATTGCGCAGGTGCTCTCGCACAGCGCGGGGCTGACGCGCGACGGCGCCGATTCCGGCCAGTTCATCGACAGCCGCCCCTATCTCAACGCCAGGGAGCTGCTCGCGGAGCTGAAGCTGCCGACCGCGATCGAGCCCGGCACGCGCTTCAAATATTCCAATCATGGCTTTGGGCTGATTGGTCTCGTCATCGAAGCGATCACGAAAGAGCCCTACCCGGTCTGGATCAGGCGCGAGATCATCGAACCTGCGGGCCTGCGCGAGACCGAGCCAAACGTACCGCTTCCCAAGGGGGCGGCGTTCGCACGCGGCCATACCCGAACGCTGCCGTTCGGCGAGCGATGCGTGATCCCCGGCGACAATCCCGCGCACGCGATGGCGTCGGCCGCGGGCTTCGTCGCCACCGCCGGCGACACCGCCCGCTTCTTCGCGCAGCTTGCCCCCAACGCAAGAAAGAGCGTGCTGTCGGTCGCGAGCCGCCGCGAGATGACGCGGCACCATTGGCGCATCCCGCAGAGTTTCGAGGGCTATTACGGCCTCGGCGTCAACGCCGGCAAGACCGACGGCTGGGACTGGTTCGGCCATGGCGGCGGTTTCCAGGGCTACATCTCGCGGACCTGCTCCCTCCCCTCTTGCGAGCTCGCGATCAGCATCCTCAGCAACTCCATCGACGGCGCGGCGCCGCTCTGGATGGACGGCGCGATGCAGATCCTGCGCGTCTTCAAGACCCGCGGCGCGCCCGACCGGCGCCTGCGCGACTGGACCGGCCGCTGGTGGACGATGTGGGGCGCGGCCGATCTGGTGCCGATGGGCAACCGCGTGCTGATCGCCAATCCGCAGTTCAACAATCCGTTCATGGATGCCGCCGAGATCGAGGTCACCGGCCGTGATGCCGGCGAGCTCTCCTGGGCCGCCGGCTATTCCAGCCACGGCGAGCCGGTGCGTCGTGTCCGCGACAAGCGCGGCAAGGTCAGCGACATCTGGATCGCCGGTGCCAACGTCAAGCCGGAGCATGTTGTGGCGCGCGAGATCGCGCGGAGGTATCCGCCGCGCAAACGTCGGCCTACTCCCTGATCAATCCCTCGACCTCGCCCCGAAACGCCTGCCGCGAGCCGTCGCGCGAATAGAACATGTGGCCGCCGGGATAGACGACGAATTTCACGCGCTGGGTCGCGAACGCCGGCAATTGGTCGAGCACCCGCTTCGTTCCGAAATAGGGCGTGGCGAGATCGAACAGGCCGTGTGCGACCAGGACGTTCAGCTTCGCATCTGTCGCGAGGATCTGGCGCAGCTCGGACACTGACTGCGGCGGGTTGATGCCGCGGCCGAAATCCCACTGGCCCTCGACGGCGCCGTTGAGGACTTCGTAGGAGCCATCAGGCCGCCAGTTGAGCTTGCGGGTCAACACGTCGACCGCGGCGCTCGTCAGCGGCGCCTGGAGCGCGTCGCCCGAGGGATCCCCGAAGCGCGTACTGCTGGAATCCGGATAGGGATCGAAGCCGCGCACGGAGGCATCGTAGCGTCCCATCACCTTGCCGTTCTTGCGATCGAATTCGCGGCGGAATTCACCGACGTCGAAACGGCCGGCGAGCCTGCGGCTCACCGCCTGATCGATGCCGGTGAGCTCGGCGACCTTGTCGGCCAGGCGATTGGTAGCCTCCTTGTCGGCTTCGCCCTTGACGAGGTCGGCCAGGAATTCGCCGCGCGCGTAAGCCTCCACGTCGGCGAGATCGGCGCGCTTGACCGGTCCTTTGGCCTCGCGCGCCACCGCCACATAGCTCGGCAGCGTCGCGACATATTGCAGGAGGCTGGTGCCGGTGAACTCGCGGAAGTCGAGCAGCGGCGACACCAGGATCAATCCCCTGACGCCGACGCCGTGCTGGATCTGCAACTGGCGCACGACCTTCGGCCCGCGGATGCCGCCATAACTCTCGCCTGCAACGTATTTCGGCGAGACCAGCCGGTTGTGCTTCTCGAGCCAGCGGCGGATCACCAGCGCGACCGCGTTGACGTCACCGTCGACGGAATAGAAGGACTTGCGCGCGTCCTCGCCGGTCGCAACGAACCGGCTGTAGCCGGTGCTGACGGGATCGATGAAGACGAGATCGGTGAAATCGAGCCAGGTCTCCGCGTTCGGCTTCACCTCGGGCGAGGCCGATGGCGAGAGGGCTTCGCCATCGAGCGGCAGCCGCCACGGGCCCGCAGCGCCGAACTGCAGCCATGCCGAGGACGCGCCGGGTCCGCCGTTGAACAGGAACGTCACGGGGCGCGTGGCGCGGTCGGCACCTTCGAGTTCGTAGGACGAGTAGGCGATGTCGGCCAGCGGCTCGCCCTTGCCATCGAACACGCGGATCGAGCCGGCGGTTGCGGCGAAGTTGAGCGTGCGGCCGGGCAGATCGAGGGTCTGCTTCGTGGTCGAATCCGACGGGAGACGGTGCAACTCGGCGGCTGACGATGGATTCTGCGGCGCGCCTTGCGCGCCACTGCCACGCCCGCCCTTCTGTCCGGCTGGGGTCGCCGTCTCGGCGCGCGGCTGCGGCGGATCGTCTGCGCGGGCAAATCCGGCGAGCGCGACCGCGGACACCGCCAGCACCAGCGCCGCACGGCGGACCTCCTGCAAACCCGTGACCATAATCGTTCTCCCTGCCCGGCTGCTGTGGGAGCCGGTGAGGTCGATAGGCTAGCGCGGAATTGCGACGGTTTGGGGGATCATGGGTCCGACCGCGCCCAAAGAGGCCGATCGGGCTGGAAATGCCCCGGATTCATCCCGGACCCGCCGGCCGCCCGTTTGCCTTGAAGGGCGGTCATCCTCGACAATGCAGGTCCGGGTGTATAGACGAGCCCGGCGGAACTTTCTCGAGCCAGCGGCCCTGCCCGGAAGCCATGACCAAGACAGCGCGCTACGACCGGATCGCCTTCGTCGCCAGCCCGAGCAGCGAGGCGCAGACCGCCTTCGGGCAGCTCACCAGGGACTATGGCAATTGCGACCCGAACGAGGCCGACGTCGTGGTCGCGCTCGGCGGCGACGGGCTGATGCTCCAGACGCTGCATCAGCACATGCACACGGGAAAGCCGATCTACGGCATGCACCGCGGCACGGTCGGCTTCCTGATGAACGAATACTCGACGCACGATCTGCGCGCGCGGCTCGAGGCGGCCCATGAGTCCGAGATCAATCCGCTGCTGATGCGCGCAACCGACGTCAACGACCACGTCCACCTGCACCACGCCATCAACGAGGTCGCTCTGTTCCGTCAGACCTACCAGGCGGCGCGCCTGCGGATCCTGATCGACGAGCGCGAGCGCATGCCCGAGCTGATCGCCGACGGCATCATGGTGGCGACGCCGGCAGGCTCGACCGCCTACAACCTGTCTGCCCAGGGGCCGATCCTGCCGATCAACGCCGCGCTGCTGGCGCTGACCCCGATCAGCGCCTTCCGCCCCCGCCGCTGGCGCGGCGCGCTGCTGCCCAACACGGCCTATGTCGTCATCGAGGTGCTGGAGGGCGACAAGCGCCCCGTCGCCGCGGTCGCCGACCACGACGAGGTGCGCGACGTCCGCCGCGTCGAGGTGCTGTCCGACAAGACTATCTCGATGCGCATGCTGTTCGACCCCGGCCACAGCCTGGAAGAACGCATCTTGCGCGAGCAGTTCGGGTACTGAGCCCCTGCCCGGCGCCTCGACCGGCGCTTTGGGACGCCCAGTCGCAACCCTTCGTTAACCCCCGCCACGATATGGTTAACGAAGGTTGACTGCTCTGGCCCAGGCGTCATGTTCCGCATCGATTTCAACAAGCTGCGCTTCCTCGTCTGCGACGACAATCCGCACATGCGCCGCATCCTGCGGACGCTGCTGCATTCCTTCGGCGCACGCGAAGTGTACGAGGCCGAGGACGGCGCCACGGCGCTGGAAATGTACAGCCATTACGTGCCCGACATCGTCATCACCGACTGGGCAATGCCGATCTTCGACGGGCTCGAGCTCGCGCAGATGATCCGGCAGCCGGAATCCAAGGGCAACCCTTACGCGCCGATCATCATGTTGACCGGCCATTCCGAGAAGCGCCGCGTCACGGTCGCGCGCGATGCCGGCGTCACCGAATTCCTGGCCAAGCCGATCTCGGCCAAGGGTCTGTATCAGCGCATCCTGAACGTGGTCGCCAATCCCCGGCCCTTCATCAAGACCAAGACCTATTTCGGTCCGGACCGGCGCCGCAACACCAACTCCGCCTATATGGGCCCCGAGCGCCGTGTCGGCGAAAAGCACGAGGTGCTGCAGCAGCCCTCGCTGCTCGACAAGGCCCGCTCCTCCATCTAGCGCAACGTCTCACGCGAGGCAGGTATCATGGCGAAGAACAGCGCAAAGGACATCGAGGTCACGGCCTTCGCCACGCATCAAATCATCACGCAGCCCAATCCGCTGCGCAAGGTTCTGCGCCGTGTCGAAGACAAGGACATGGACGATCCGGTCAGCCGCGCCGAGCAGGCGCTCGCCGGTCTCGCCGGCGAGTTCAAGGACTGGATGACGACCGAGGTCAACCGCCTGTCCGCCGCCTACGTCGCCATCCGCAATGACGGCTTCACCAAGGACAGGCGCGACGAGCTGTTCCGCGCCGCGCACGACATCAAGGGCGACGCTGCGACATTCGGCTATCCGGCCGCGGCGGGAATCGCCGAGAGCCTGTGCCGCGTCATCGAGCACGCGCCCGATCTCGAGCGGGTGCCGGCCGAACTGTTCACGCACCACATCAACGCCATCCTGGCCATCGTGCACGAGAACACCAAGCTCGACAGCATCAGCGTCTCCGCCGAGCTCAGCCGGCGCCTGCGCAAGGTCGCCGACGACTACCTCGCCGACGTCAACCGCGACCGCCCCGAGCATCTCGAGGTGATCCTGGCGCCGAGCATCGTGCCGGCGGAGTAGTGCTGACTATTCTCAATGGTTGTCGTAGGGTGGGTTAGCGAAGCGTAACCCACCAACTTCGTTCCGCGCTCGCGGCAGCACGGTGGGTTACGCCTTCGGCTAACCCACCCTACGGCGTCTCGTTACGCCGCGATCAGATCATAAATCGGATCGACCGTGTCGTCCGCGACCAGCTCGTCGCAGAACAGCCTTGCCTCTTCGCGCGCGGACTCGGTGGCGAAGCGGCGGAGCAGGACCATCAGCGGTTCGGTGGCACCACGGTCGGTCTCGCAATGGGTGAGCACGCGCTCGACCATGCGCCGGCGCAGCCGCACCGCCCCGTCGTCGCTATCGACGAAGCCCTGCTCGTGGCAGGCGTCGAGCGCCACCTGGAACGCCGCAAACGTCGCCTCGGGAAGCCCGGCGCGACGCAGCAGCGCGTGCAGGCTGTTGCCGCCGCGATCGTGCAGCAGCGCGGTGACGCGCGCCAGCGGCAGATCGGCGAGTTCAGCCAGCGCGGCATCGAACAGATCGAGATTGCTGGACAACAATGCGCGCAGGATCAGGCCCGCGGTCAGCTGGCCGGTGACGCGCAAATGATGCACCAGGCCCTGCATGTCCTCGCCGCGCGAGCGCGCCGCGATGTTCATCGTGGAGCGGTCGCGCGCCTCGATGGTGATGCGGTCGGCGCGATCGGCACTCAGCCAGTTCCGCGCGACAACGAACTGCGCCAGCGTCTCCGAGAGCTTTGCCACCAGCGCCGCGCGCGTTGCGGCCGGCAGATCCTCCAGCACCAGCATCGCTTCGCGGATCGCGGCGAGATGGCCGTGGCGTTCGACGATACGGTTCCAGGAGAACGGCGCGAGCTCGGCATGGGGATTTTCGATCAGCTCGAGCGCTGCCGCCGCGCAGCCGACTTCGGCGATGGCGGCGCAGACCGACACCGGCAGCGCGATGCGGCGCGCGACCGCGCACTGCACCTCGTCATTGCCGGTTGCGACGATGTCGACCAGATCGGCATCGATCAGCAGCGGAGAATGTTCGAGCACGGGCAGCGCGACGGTCGGCTGGTCCGCCGACAGCGCCCGCACGATCGCCGCCGGGGCATCCGTGCTGCGCGCAAAGGCCTCGGCCATCGCCTGCCGCACCAGCGGCGAGGGATCGTCGAGCAGCATCAAAAGCGCGCCTTCGGCGGCGACGCGATCGTCATGGGACAAGTCTGAGATCAGCCAGGCCCGGGCCAGTGCCCGTGTTGCATCGGCCCGCTCGCCGGCGGGCGCCGTCCTGATCCAATTGATGAACTGCCGAACAATCATGCTGCTTCCGGCTTACACAACAAACGAAAATGGTGACGGCTCGTCACCTGCAACACAAAATAAACCACGACGCTTAACAAAGCGTTCACCATAACTGGCTGGTTTTATTGACGTTTTGTTAAGGGAACCAAGCCGCCTCTGCTTCGCTACCCCGGCTCTGCGCAGCAACGCTACGCGTCCGGGACACGAGCGCGAGGGTTAGCTCGAGAACGTGCCGCCGCGATCGCTGAAGAGATCGAGCGGCTGCGGTGGCCGCACATCCGGCGTCGCTGGCGCGACCGAGGTCGCTGATGCGACCGAGGTGAGCGAGGCGTTGTTGCCCCACAATTTCTGCACCGTCGTCGAGACCGGCTGCGTGGCGTCGCCGGGCTGATAGATCGAGCGAAATATCGGCGTGCCCGGTGCATTGTCCGCGACCGTGGCTGACGATGTCGCGCTGACCGCCGTCACGCCGCGCGCATCCGGAAAGGTCTGGAGATAGGCGGCGTTATCGATCACCCGCGTGGTGGGCAGCACGGCATTTGCGCTTGCGACCTGCGTCGTCGACGGCGTGCCGCCATACATCGCCATCGCGCTGCGCGTGGTCTTCGAATTCGCTGCGCTCGCATAGCGGGCGTCCAGCACCGAATAGACTTCGGAGACGCTGCGGGCGCGGCCATCCCTGGCGTAGAAGATCGAACGGTTGGCGGATGCCGCATTGGGGAACAGCCGCGCGCCGACCGCTTGCGGATTGTCCTCGGCATTGGCGATCAGTTTTGCGGCTCCGCCGACGCCCATGAAATGCGCCATGTAGAGCTCGCTGTCGGACGGCCTGCGGCCGAGCAGACCGGTGAGCTTGAAACTGTTCGACTGCGTCAGCGCCGCGGCCAAGCTGGAGGCGGCTTCCGGATCGTCGCGCAGCTTCATGATCGACCGCTTCATCGCGGGATCCTCGACGGTGTAGCTGCCCGACGACGTCCTGGTGATGGCGTCGGAATAATTGCCGTAGCCGAGCTGGGTCCCCGCCTCCTTCACCGTGCCGAGCCAGGTCTGGTCGATGAACTGGTAGAGCCCGTGCGCGGACGACGTCGTGGCTCCCGCCGTCGGATCGAAATCCGATTCCATCTTTGCGGTGGTCAGCATGTATTGGAAGCTGACGCCCGTGATGTTCGAGGCCTGCTTGATCGCACCGGCGACGCGCGCCCGCGACGGATCGAGAACCGCCGTCTGAGAGGCACTGGAATTGTCGACCGACATGATGGAGTGCCCGCCCCGCACGGCGTTGAGCGACGCCGGCAATTCGGCGTCATGTCGTCTCACCGTGGGACAGGTATGGTTAATGCGGGGTTAATTCGGGGATCAGCCCCTCCCCGAGTCATTCCGGGGCATCGCGAAGCGATGAGCCCGGAATCCATCCCCCGCGCGTGATGCCGCACGATGGATTCCGGGCTCGTGCTGCGCACGCCCCGGAATGACAGAGGGGCTACTTCTTGTAGACGTCGCTGGGATCGAACAGCCGCTCGGCATCGACGAAGACGAGCTTGGCTCCCCCGCCCTCGGCCTCGACCTTGCGGTAGAAGCAGGACCGGCGGCCGGTGTGGCAGGCGGCGCCGATCTGCTCGACGCGAATCCAGACCGCGTCCTGGTCGCAATCGGTGCGCATCTCGACCACGCGCTGGGTCTGACCCGATGTCTCACCTTTTCGCCACAAGGCATTGCGCGAGCGACTGAAGTACCAGGCCTCGCCGGTCGCGATCGTCTTGCGCAGCGCCTCGTCGTTCATGTGGGCGACCATGAGCACGTCGCCGGTGGCGACGTCGGTCGCCACGCAAGTCACGAGCCCGGCCGCATCGAACCGGGGCTGGAAGGACAGACCTTCCTCGATTTCATGGGAGTGAGCGGACACAGCGACCTCGCTAGAGCATGATCCGGAAAAGTGTGAAGCGGTTTTCCGAAAGGATCATGCTCAACCAATAAAGCCTCGCGAGGTCAGCGTTGCAGGCCTCGCACCAGGGACAGGAAACGGGCCTGCTCCGCCGGATTGTCGCGGAACATGCCGGTAAAGCGGCTGGTGAACGTGGAAGCGCCATGCTTGGCGACGCCGCGCACCGACATGCAGGTATGCTCGGCCTCGATCAGCACGGCAACGCCGCGGGGCTTCAGGACCTCGTCGATCGCGGCGGCAATCTGCGCCGTCAGATGCTCCTGGGTCTGGAGCCGGCGGGCGAAGATGTCGGTCAGGCGGGCAAGCTTCGACAGGCCGACGACGCGCTCCACCGGCGTATAGGCGATGTGCGCCTTGCCGTAGAACGGCATCATGTGGTGCTCGCACTGCGAGGTGAACTCGATGTCGCGCACCAGCACGAAATCGTCATAGCCGGCGGTCTCGCCAAAGGTGCGGTCGAGCACCTCGGCCGGACACTGGTGATAGCCCTGATAGAGCTCGTCGAAGGCCTCGACCACGCGGCGCGGCGTGTCCAGGAGGCCCTCGCGCGCGGTGTTCTCGCCGATATAGGCCAGCAGCGTCTTCACCGCCGCTTCCGCCTCTGCGCGCGCGGGGCGCGGCTGGTCGGCGCGGACGGCGGCCGCGAGGAATTCGGCAGGGTCAAGCTCGGCCGGGCGGCTCTCGGGCTGCCGGTCGGAGGGCTTGTTGGGGCGTAGGGATTTGATCGTAGCGTCCATATCGACTCCGTTCGACGGCCTTGCGGCCGGAGTGTCACCGGCAGACGGGGCGGCAAGCCGCCGGACGCCTGAAGACTACAGTTTTGGCGAAAAAGGTCCGCAATTTCTAACGTCGGCCCGCGTGGTCCTGGATCACCGCCGCCGGGCCGCTGGACTGTTTTTCCACCCGTTCCGACCCTATATAGGACCGTGGACGGCGCCCGCCAAGGCCGATCCGGTGCGGAAGTGTTGGACTCCATCACATGCTGAACGACATTTATAACAAGCGGATCATCGAGTTGGCCGGGAATATTCCGCGCCTCGGGCGACTGTCGGCCCCCGATGCCACCGCGACTGCCCACTCCAAGCTGTGCGGGTCGACCGTGAAGGTCGATCTCAAGATGAGTGGAGACACCGTCACCGACTTCGCCCATGACGTGAAGGCCTGCGCGCTGGGACAGGCCTCTTCATCGATTATGGCAAGTCACGTCGTTGGCTCGACTGCGAGCGAACTCCGTGAGTTACGCGAAACCGTTCGCAAGATGCTCAAGGAGAACGGCGCGCCTCCTGAAGGCAAATGGGAAGAGATCAAGTTCCTCGAGCCGGTGCGCGACTACAAGGCGCGCCACGCCTCGACGCTCCTGACCTTCGATGCGGTGGTCGATGCCATCGGTCAGATCGAGGCGAAGGCGAAGCAGCCGGCTGCGGCGCAGGGCTGAACCGCCCGCGTCATTCCGGGGCGTCGCAAAGCGACGAACCCGGAATCCCGAGATGACAGCGCGAGATTCCGGGTTCGCGCTGCGCGCGCCCCGGAATGACTGCAAGATTTGAGATCCTACTTCTGCGAGCCCGCGCTCGGCGCCGTCCCGGTCGGCACGACGGCTTCCGCCGTCTTGGTCGACCTGGCCGCCTGCTCCGGTTCCACGCCAAACCTGGCCTGCGTCTTCGGTGTCAGCTCCGCCATGGCCGGCGCCGTGACGTCCACATGCGGCAGCACGTCGGCCACCAGATCGGTCGTCACGAGATTGGTGAGCTTGAGCTCGCCGGTGTCCAGCTCGTGCAGATCTTCCCAGGGCGGGACGCTGAGCGCGAGCGACAAAAGATCGCCGGCGCCGCCCATGTCGAAAGTGTATTTGGCAAGCCGGCCGATGTCGCGTTCCACGATCATCAGATCCTGCGCGCTGTAGCTCGCCGCCTTGGCGTCGTCGGCACGGTCGCCCATCCAGATCTGATGGACCCGGACATGGGCGGCGTCCGGCACGTAACGCTTCTTGCCGGCCAGCAGCAGGAACACGCACATGGATTCGCAATAAGCCTCAGGCGCGACCGCCGGACGGGCCGACTGCCCGCCGCGGTTCTGAACGCTGATGCCGACCGTGGTCAAAAGCCCGAGATTGCGGAAGCGCCTGCCGAGCGTGATCGCGTCGTTGACGGAACCGCCGCTGGAATCGAGCACGACGGTGGCACCGCCGAGCTGGCGCCCGCGCGAAAACTCCTCGAAATCCCTGGGTGTATCGGCGGTGATGATGCCAACCGCGCTGACCCAGCCGCGGCAGTTCGGCTCGCAGCTGACCCAGCTGAACTTCATCGGCAGCTTGCGCTCTTCGAGAGCAGCAGCGGCATGAGCCTTGGTGCCGGTCGTAGCGACAGCTCCGGACAGCGCGATGCCGAGTGCGGCAGCCCCAAGCACCAACCAGCCGCGACGATCAAGGGAGTTCAGAAGTCTCAATCTGGTTCCTTCCCCAAGCCCCAAAGGTCCCCCGACAATCCCCGGTAGCGCCCTCTGAGTCCATCATACACGAGTATGCTTCTACACACGGACGTCATAAAAATGGTATCCGGGGGAATACAGATCGTCCATAGGTACTTGCTGCACTGCTCCCAAAAAGCACGTAAAATATGGCGCGCAAACAACAGCTTGCTGTTCCCTGCGCCGGAACCGGGCAACACCTCGCCGACGATCGCGGCAAAGCGCACATGAAGCATTCAGCCTGCGAGCATTGTTCCACTCCCGTCGAAGGCGCGCTTCGCCTCCCACGCAGATTCGGTCGCGCGCTGATCTGGCTCTACCGCCATACACTCTCGCCGCTGGTCGGCTACAACTGCCGGCACCTTCCGACCTGCTCCGTCTACGGCGACGAGGCGATCGAACGTTTCGGGCTCTGGGCCGGTGGCTGGATGACGCTCGCGCGCCTGCTTCGCTGCAATCCGTACGGCACGTCGGGCATCGATAACGTGCCTCTCGCCGCGCCGCCCGGGGCACGCTGGTATTTGCCCTGGCGTTACGCGCGCTGGCGCGGCGTCAACGCCTCCTAAGTTTGTTGCGGTGCTTTGCGCATCGCTGCCCTGAGTGGAACCGGAACTTTCTCCTCGCGTTGTTTTGATGCTCCCGCGGGAGGAAACAACAATGCGCTGGAAAATCAGCCCTCTTTTTCTTCACTTCAGGCGTGGTCCGCATCCCAAGTTCGATCCAAGGGGGCACGATCCAAGAACAATCGATGTGCTCGCCATGATCGGCCTGCTGGCGCTCGTGCTCGGCTCCGGCTGGTATCTGGCGACGAGCTTGGCGACACCGCCCAGCAACACGGCGTTCATCGTGCCGAGCCAGAGCGTGCACTGGTAGCTCAGAGATCCAGCACCAGCCGCTCCGCGTCTGATCCGGCGACGCAAACCATGAGATAGCGCTCGCGCTCATACGGCGACAGGATGCGGTCGCGGTGCACGGGCTTGCCCTCGATCCATCCGACCTTGCAGGCGCCGCAGATGCCCCCGCAGCAGGAGGTCGCGATGTCGACGCCGCCTTCCTGCAACGCGGCGAGCATGGTCTGACCGGCGCGCACCTGGATCTCGGCGCCCGAGCGCGCCAGTGACAGCGTGAAGGGCTTTGCGTCGGGATCGATGACCGGCGGCGGCGCGATGAAGCGCTCGATATGGACATTGGCGGCGGGCCAGGCTGCGATCGCCTGCTCGAAATCCTCAGTCATGCCTTCCGGCCCGCAACAGGCGACCAGCGTGTCCGCCCTGCCCTCCCCGATGAGCGCCGCGAGATCAGGACGCCCGGTCCGCGAGGTGCAGTGCACGACGACACGGCCCGCGTCGATCAGTGGCGCGAGATGCGCGGCGAGCGGCATCTCCTCGCGCACGATCAGATGCAGCATGAAGTCGGCATCGCCAGTTCGCGAAAGATGCCGCGCCATCGACAGGAACGGCGTCACGCCGATGCCACCGGCGATGAATACATGGCGCGCAATACCTGCACCGGGATCGAGCCCGCCGCGCGGCAGCGAGACGCCGATCACGTCGCCGATTGCAACCTCGTCGTGAAGCGCGCGCGAACCGCCACGCCCATCAGCCTCACGCTTGACCGCTACAACATAGCGCGCATTGTCGGCGGGCTCGTTGCACAGCGAATAGGTGCGGACGAGTCCGTTCGGCAGATGCAGGTCGATATGCGCGCCGGGCTTGAAGGGCGGCAACTCCCAACGGTCGGGATCGGCCAGCGCGAACAGTTTTATGCCTGCCCCCGCCTCCTCGATGCCGGTGACGACCGTCTTGATCGTGGTGATGGGACGCACCTTCATGCCGCGTTCCGCACGGTATCGCCGACCTTGACGGTGCCGCCTTGCAGGATCTTGCAGTTCAGGCCGGAGCGATTGATCAGGGGATCGAAGATCGCCTTGCCGGTGATCTCTTCGATATGCCGGCACGGCACCGACAGACGGGTTGCCTCCAGCAGGGTTTCCCCGAGCCAGAAGCGGCGGCCGACCAGATGATTCAGCGGCACGCCTTCAACCGTGACGTTGCGCCGATGCTCCTCCGGGCCGAGCTCGATGCCGGCATCACGCTTGAGCGCTACCAGCGTCTCGAGTTCGAACAGGGTGACCTGCCGGCCCTCTTCCGGCTTGTGCGAATAGAACCCCTCTTCGTTGCCGATCATGTAGCGGTCGCCCTCGATCCCCTTGCCGGCGACGAGGGTGATCGTTTCAGCTGCGCGCATCGGCAGGAACGCACGCGGGGCGAGATGGAGGAAGCGCACCACGCCGGTCCAGCCGAGCTGCGCTGTCTTCTGCGCCGGGCCGGCGCTGATCGTGTCGAGCATGACAAATCCTTGTGAGAAGCGATGGCGCGCCGCAAGACGCGGCGCGCCGCGGGATCAGGTCAGTTCCTTGTTCGCCATTTCCGGCGCGAACGTCGTCGCCGTTGCCGTGATGGCCGCGCAGGCGATCAGCAGCAGCGAGACCGGCCAGGTTGCGCCGCCGCTCCAGGCCATCAGAGACGCCGCGACCAGCGGCGTCAACCCGCCGCTCAGAGCCGCACCGACCTGAAATCCGAGCGAGGCGCCGCTATAGCGCAGCCGCGCGGTGAACAGCTCGGAGTACCAGGGCGCGCCGATGCCGAACATCACCATCTGGCCGAAGGTGATCGCGACCACGATGGTGCAGATGACGATGGTGGGATCGCGGGTATTGAGCAGCCAGAACAGCGGGAAGGCAAACAGCGCCGAGAACAGGCAGCTCGCATAGAACATCGCCTTGCGGCCGACGAGGTCGGAGAGCCAGCCGAACAAGGGAATGGCGAGCAGCGCGACCAGCGATGCGGCGAACGCGCCATTCAGCACCACCGTGCGCGACAGACCGAGATTGGCCGTGGCATAGGACATCACGAACACGCCGCCGATGCTGGCATAGGCGATCTCGGAGATCTTCAGACCAACCGCGGTGAAGAACGGCCTGCGGTGATGCCTGAAGATCTCGACCAGCGGCAGCTTCGCGACGTCCTTCTTGGCCTGGACCTGACGGAAGGCCGCGGTCTCTTCCATGTTGAGGCGGATGTAGAGACCGACGCCGACCAGGAGGATCGAGATCAGGAAGGGAATGCGCCAGCCGTAGGTCATGAAGTCGCTTTCCGGCAGGCTCGCCACCAGCGCAAACATACCGATCGCGGCGAGATTGCCGATGGGATTGCCGACCTGCACCATGCTGCCGAGCAGGCCGCGGCGGTGCGTCGGACAGTTCTCCACCACCATCAGCACCGCCCCGCCCCATTCGCCGCCGAGGCCGATGCCCTGGAGGAAACGAAGGCCGATCAAGAGCAGCGGTGCGGCGATGCCGATCTGCTGGTAGGTCGGAAGCAGGCCGATCAGGAAGGTGCCGAGGCCCATCACCATGATCGTGATCGCGAGCATCGCCTTGCGGCCGACCCGGTCGCCGTAATGACCGAAGATCGCAGCGCCCAGCGGCCGCGCCAAGAAACCGACCGCATAGGTGCCGAAGGCGGCGATGGTGGCGAGCGTGGGATTGCCGGCCGCGAAGAAGACCTTGTTGAACACCAGCGCGGTCGCCGTGCCGTAGATGAGGAAGTCGTACCATTCGACCGCGGTGCCGATCACGCTCGACCACACGATCCGTCGCAAGCTCGCCGCCTCGTCCGGCGCTACGTTCAGGGTTACGTCGTCTGCTACGGTCATCGATCTCTCCAAAAGGTACCGGCGCCTGGGAAAAGCAGTTGGTTCTGTCCGCGGAGCCCATCGGCAGCCGCGGCGGTAAAATCGATCATGTTTACTATTGGAAATCAACGCCACGGAACGCGGCAAATGCCGCCGATCGCGGCAGAGTGCAGCTATTGCACCATTTTTCAGCTGATTCTCGAGAGATACCAGCTCGTCTGCCCACAATATCCGCGGCGCTGCTCGAAATTTCTGCGCGATAGTTTTCCTTTGGAATACACCTGCACGCGCCCCGGAACCGGCCGTGCGCGCCACCGGGCTGGCAGTTCGGCTGCATCTGATGCAAAAGAGGCATCAGCAGTTCGGGAGACTCATGCGTGCTTGACGTCAGCAAAGCGACAGCGGTCGGGGCCAATATCCGTCAGGCGCGGATTGCCAAGGGCCTGACGCTGGACCAGCTTGCCAGGCAGAGCGACCTCACGCGCGGCTACATTTCGCTGGTCGAGCGCAACCTCAAGATCCCCTCGCTCGCCGCGCTGCTGCGCATGGCCGCCGCCCTCGAGGTCAATGTCGCGAATTTCTTCGACCCGAACGCCGAGCCCGCGCCGCGCTACACGCTGTTCCGCCGCGAAGGCGGCAATGTCCCGCTGTTTCAGGACACCTTTGGCGTGGTCCCGCTGGCAACCGGCCGCACCCGCAAGATGATGGAGCCGTTCCTCCTCAGCCCGCCGCACAAATCGGCGACGCGGGCCTCGCATGCCGGCGAGGAGCTGCTCTTCGTCGTCAACGGGAAGATTGCGATCAAGCTCGACGGCGAAGAGCTCGTCCTCGGCAAGGGCGACTGCCTGTATTTCTCAGGCGAGACGCCGCACGAGGTCAGGAGCCTCGGCCGGCAGAAGGCGGAGGTCCTTGTCGTCGTCGCCCAAAACGCGACGACGTAACGCCGGGCTTCAGCAAATAGCTTAGCGGAACCAGAAGGAACGTCCGAAAGGCGTGACGGATTCGGGCGGACGCGGGCGCTTCGGGCGCGGCGGTTTTGGCGGCGGTTCGGCGGACGAGGTGGTCTCCGCTTCCGGCGCGGTCTCGCTTCCCGGCACCTTCACCGACAGCAGCAGGTTCGATTCATGCGTGCGCCAGCGATAGCCGACGCCGAAATCGATCGGCTGGGCGCGCGTGAACAGTTCGGCGTAGCGCTCCTGGTAGCGGCCGGGGAATTCGTCGATCGGCCCGAGATAGCGGCCGAACGGGAAGAACCGCCATTGCCGCGCATTGTAGTTCGCAAGCGGAATCCCGGAATCGTCCTGGATGATGGTGGCGCTGTTGGCGAGCAGCCAGTCGCGCACCGTCGTGAAGTTGCCGGAGTGCATGAGATAGGACGCGCTCTTGAGCAGGCTGTTGCCGGGCCCGAGCGTCTCGCAGAACTTCAGGAAGCCGGTCGCACGTGCGCCGGGATTGGAGAGATCGGTCGAGAAATAATACAGCGTGCGCGCTTCGCCATCGGGGCCTGCGAAGGTGATGCGGACGCCGCGCGTCGCATTCGGCCCCGGATTGTCGTTGCCGGTATGCATCCCGCCCTTGTTGTCGAGCGCGACCATCTCGACGTTGCGGATGGTCTTGCCGGAGCGCGCGAGGAAGACATAGAGGATCGGCAAGGTGCCGTTGACCTGGTTGGCGTGCAGGTCGACCTTCATCTGCTTGGTGATGAAGAAGGAGAAGCTCAGGATCGAGGCGAGCGAGCGCTCGACATTGTAGAGCGCGGCGCCGACCGAACCGCGCGGCAGCCGCGTCAGGTCGGAAACGGCGCCGACCGGCTCCAGGGCACCAAGCACGTAGGTGCTGGCCTTGGAATAGAAGGCGTTGGCGTAGAGGAAGTCCGGGCCGCTGAACATGTAGAACATGGTCGGCCGTGGCGCGGCGAGGTTGACGTCGGACCAGGTGCGGATCTTCGAGAGCTGCCGCTGCTCGAGCTGGGCAAAGGCGCCGTCGAAGAACTTTGCGTGATGCTGCCAGGACGGGTCTTTGGTGAGTGCCACCAGCGGCGAGTCCGCCGATGGCTGCATCCCCGCAAGGAAGCGCGCGGTGTCGTCGAAGGTGACCTCAGCCGCACGCACGGACGAGGCGGCCGCAGCCAGCAGGGCAAGAGCGACGGCAGCAATTCTCAAGGGTCGAAACATGTCTATTCGCGATTGTGTGACGTGCCAGCGGCGACCGGCCGCCTGCGGAAAACAGCATAAATCAACAGGCCCGAGAGCATGAGGAGCATCCCCGACAGCGACTGCACCGGCCGCTCGGTCAAGAGGTAGTACATCATGAACGCGGTCACGAGCAGGAAAACGAGCGGGGTGAACGGGTATCCCCAGGCACGATAGGGCCGTGGCAGGTCAGGATCGGTGATGCGCAGCTTGATGACGCCGGCGACCGTGAAGAACGAGCAGAACAGAAGCGCGAACTGGATGAAGTCGAGCACCGCCTCGAAGCTGCGCGTGAACAGCAGCAGGGTCGCGACCGCGAGCTGAAACAGGATGGCGTAGGCCGGCGCGCCGCTCACCGACCGTTTCGAGAACACGCGCAACGCCGGAATGTCCTCCCCCATCGTCATCATCACGCGCGGGCCGATCCACATCATCGCGCTGATCGAGGAGATCAGGCCGACGCAGATCATGGCACCGACGATCCGGCCGCCGAGGCTGCCGAAGATGGCTGTGCCGGCGACGCTGGCGACATCGAGCTGACCGGCGAGCGCGCCGACCGGCGTGGAGTAGAGAAACACCGCGTTCAGTGCGACATAAAGCACGAGCACGATCAGCGTGCCCGCGAGCAGCGCGCGCGGCAGGTTCTGCTGCGGCATGTTCATCTCGCCGATGATATAGGTCGCCGCATTCCAGCCCGAGAACGAGTACATCACGAAGACGAGGCCGATCGCGAAGGGCGCGCTGACGATGTGCGCGAGGTCGCCCGGCTGCGGCGTGAAGGCGATCGGCTGCGGCACGCCGATGATGAAGCCGGCGACCAGGAAGGCGACGATCAGCACGACCTTCAGGACGGTCGAGATCAACTGGAAGGTCGAGGAGTGCCTGACGCCGGTCAGTTGCACGAGCGAGACCAGCCACACCACGCCGATGGCGAGCGGGATCGGCGGCAGGTCGGGGACGACCGATTTGGCGTATTCGCCGAAGGCCATCGCGGCAAGCGCGACCGGCGCGGCAAAGCCGACCGTCGCCGAGACCCAGCCGGCCAGAAAGCCGAAGGCGGGATGATAGGCGCGGCCGAGGAAATTGTATTCGCCGCTCGAGCGCGGGAACATCGCCCCGAGCTCGCTGTAGGAGAACACCCCGCACAGTGCGACGACGCCGCCGACGCTCCACAGCAGCAGGATGGAGAAGCCGGACGGGATGTCCTTGACCTGGAAGCCGAGGCTGGTGAAGACGCCGACCCCGATCATGTCGGCAACGACGATGGCGGTTGCGACCAGAACGGAGACGCCCGCCCCTCTTCCGGTCAGCCGGCCAGTCCAGGGCGCAGTACCCGCATCTGATGCCGTCATCGGTGTCCTTAACCTCAGGCCTCACGCCTCGTGGGAAGCATCAGTCAATTCAAGCAGGGTTAACAAGGGTTAAATGAGGCAAGTGAAATAGGTATTCCCGCACCTTTTAAGCATGGTCCCGGACGATAAACACCGGAGAATCCCGTTTCCGATCCCCACAATCACGACACGATTACATGGTCCCTTTGAGCGTTCCGGATGTGGGGAAGTTTCTCCGGACACTTAACGTCGCCTAAACACCAGTCGGCTCAATTATCTCAAGATTGCCGCTGGGCTTGTGGTCATGACTTGGGGTCATGGGTGGATGGTCGGGGCCGTTCCGAAAACGAGAGCTGACATTCGTGCCGATCGGACGCCGTCCGATCGGCACGGTCGTGCGCTCCGGATCGGCCTGATCTCAGCCTTGGTGCCGCTCTCGCTCACGCTGGTTCAATGCGGCAACGCGCCGAATCCGGCGGCGCTTGCGGCGAACTCGCAGGCCAATGTCCAGGTCGTCGCCAAAACCAATTCGCGGGTTGCGAGCGGCGATACGTTCGAGGATCGCTTCCCCGCCCCGCAGTTCAAGGAGCGCTTCCCTTCAGCCGGCGAGAGCTTCCTGCAACGGCAGATGTCGGACTTCTCGCCCAAGCGCGCCGTTGAGCAGCAGCCGCGGCCGGAGCAGGCACCCTACAAGGTCGCTTCGCTCACACCGCAGGTGCCCTACCAGCGTCCGCCCCGCGAAGACCTGACGACGCTCGTCAGCATGAAGTCGTCGGCCTTCCCTTATTTCGGCAACAACCCTGCCTCCGACGCGCCGTTCCTCAACATCTCCAAGGGCGACCGCCGCGGCCACCGCAGCTATTCGGGGCGCGTCTACTGGCAGGACGAGACCTACAGCGACAGCCGCGTGCTGGTGCACGTGCCCGAGCATTTCGACGTCCGCAAGCCGGGCGTGATCGTGGTGTTCTTCCACGGCAATGGCGCGACGCTGGAGCGCGATGTGCGCGACCGGCAGGTGGTGCCGCAGCAGATCACCGATTCCGGCGCCAATGCCATCCTGCTCGCGCCGCAGATGGCCGTCGATGCCGCCGATTCCAGCGCCGGAAAATTCTGGCAGGCGGGCGGCCTCAAGCGCTTCATGGATGAATCGGCGAGCCACCTCGCCCGCCTCACCGGCGATCCCAACAGCGCGCGCGCCTTCGCCAACATGCCGATCGTCATCGTCGGCTATAGCGGCGGCTTCCTGCCGACGGCCTGGAGCCTCGAGGTCGGCGGCATCAGCGACCGTGTCCGCGGCGTCGTGCTGCTCGACGCCGTCTATGGCGAAATGGACAAGTTCGCCTCCTGGATCGAGAGTCACCGCTCCGGTTTCTTCGTCAGCTCCTACACCCGCTACACCGCACGGCGTGACCGCGAGCTGATGAGCATGCTCAGGCAGAAGGGCATCGGCGTCTCCGAGGACATGGACGGCCCCTTGCGTCCCGGCAGCGTCGTGTTCGTGGAGACCGGCGACGGCATCACCCATCGCGACTACGTGAACCGCGCGTGGACGCAATTTCCGCTCAAGGACGTGCTGGTGAAGATGTCGGCGACGCCGGCGCTGGCGCTGACGCGCGTGGCGGCGACCACTCCATCGGCATCGAACCGATAGTCCCGACATTGCGCCAGCCGCTATTTCGGTGCGCTGCCTGCAATTCTTTCAAGCCGTGATCAAAATCTGATGTTGATGGCCGGCATCCCCGGGCGCCACCGGATTGTTTCCGCTGGCAACGATCATAGTTTGGCCGCCAAGTTGGATTGGAATTTCTGCGAGGACAGGTCGTGCGTCAGGGACTGTACAAGGTCGACTTCCACACGGTTCACGGGACCGGGTGCGGCGTCGTCTATGTGATGGATGGCAAAATGCGTGGCGGCAATTCCGCCTTCGCCTTCATGGGCACCTATACGGGCGAAGGCGACACGATCAAGGTCAAGATCTCGACCGAGCGCTACAACGACGACCCGTCCTTCAAGGGGCTGTTCGGCATCGACCGCGTCACGCTGACGCTCACCGGCCGCGAGGACGGCGACGCGGCAGAATTCGAAGGCAGCGCGCTGCAAGCGCCGGGCGTTGCCTTCAGGGCCGTGCTGAACCGGATCAGCGATTAGCCGTCCGGCTCCAAGGTCGCGAGCTTCAGGTCTTAACCTTCAGCTTTTGGGCAGCTTCGGAATGCTCTCGGCAAAACCGTTGAAGCAGGCCAGCCGCTCGTCCTCTTCCTTGAAGAAACGGCAATCGGCGTAGCCCTTGGCCTTCGCCGGCTTCGGCTTCGGCGCCGGCGGAATCACGGCGTCGTAGCAATTGAGGCGGTCCTTGGTGCCGTCGTCGAGGTCGAGGCAGGCTTGCAGCCGCGCGGCGATCGACTGCGGCTTGCCCTTCGGCGCCGCGGCCGGCTTCGCTGCGGCCTCCTTGGTCCCCGCTTTGGTCCCCTTCGGCTTGACCTGCACTAACGGCTTGTCCCCGACCATCGGTGGCTTGTCGGCTTGCGCAAACGCGGAGGCTGAATAGAGCACCGCGGCAACCGCCAGAATCATCCTCATCTCAGTCAACTCTCTTTGGTCCCCATGACCGGCGTTCTAGCGCTCCCGCGCGCGGTTTGCCAAGGACCTTGCACGCACGAAGACACGGGATCAGGCCGCGGCGGCCGCAACCGGCCGGGGCCGGGTCAGGGTCACCAGGACCAGCGCCAGCACGACGAAGCCGACCGCAACGAAGCCGAGCGGATGCAGGAGCTCGCGGGCGAACAGCAATCCGCCGATGGCGGAGCCGACCGCCTGGCCGATATAGAGGACGGAGGTGTTGAGCGCGACGGTGGCGGACGCAAGCGGCGGCGCGGCCGCGACCAGCCGCACCTGCTGCATCGAATTGGTCGAGGCAAAGCCGAGGCCCCAGATCGCGACGGCACCCGCCATCAGGACGAGCGTGCCGGCGCCGAGCGCCCAGCCCGTGACGCCCGCAAGCAGCAGGCAGGTGAACAGCAGCGAGGTGCGATAGGGCCCCCAGGTATCGACGATGCGGGTCGCGATCACGACGCCGAGGAAACCGCAGAGGCCGTAGATGCCGAACACCATGCCGATTGCGTCCGGCCCCGCCCCGGTCAGCTTCTTGAGCAGCGGGCCCATGAAGGTGAACACCACGAACTGCCCGGACATTTGCAGCATGGTGATCGCAAGCAGCAGCAGAACCGTCCTGCTGCGGCCGACCGCGCTCCAGGTCTTCAGGTCCACCGGCGTGCCCTTCAGTCCGGCGGGCAGGCGCAGCAGCAACAACAGGAAGCTGATGCAGCCGAGCGCGCCGATCTCGCCATAGGCCGCGCGCCAGCCGTAGCGGCTGGCAATGAAGGTGATCAACGGCAGGCCAACGGCGGCGGCGAGCGACCAGCCGAGAAAGATATAGGCAATGGTGCTGCCGCGCCGCTCCACCGGCACGATCAGCGCCGCCGTGCCGGCCGCCTGCGGCGTATACAGTGCGCCGACCGCGAGCATCACCAGGCGGATGACGAGGAGGCTCGCATAGTCGGGCGCAAACGCCGAGGCGAGATTGCCGAAGGCGAGCACCGCCAGCGTCGTCGCAAGCAGCTTCCGCCGTTCGATGCGGCTCGTGAGCCAGGCCGTCAGCGGCGAGCCGATGCAAAGCGTGATCGCGCCGAAGGTGATCAGGAGCCCGGCCGCGTGGATGCTGATGCCGAGCCCGGCCGACAATTCCGGCAGCATTCCCGCCGGCGCCAGCACCGAACAGCCGGTGACGAGATTGCCAAGCATCAGGGCGGTTGGCGCGAAACGGCCGGCGGCGGCGGATTTTTGCATGCAAGTGCATGTAGAGCGGGATTGCCGCCCGTTAAAGGCCGCTGCTCGAAATAGTTGGTGCAGGGTCGCAACTTTTGCGTGCCACTTTCTTGGAAATGCCGGATTGCGCAGGCCGAATCGCCTGATATATCGCTCGTTCCCGCTTACCTGCGCTCGTTCGCAGGAGTGAGCCTCAGGAGAAAAGCAATGACCGACCAGCCCAAATCCGAATCCGGCTTCCAATACAGCCTGAGCAATCTGAAGCCCGTGAACCCCGCGCCCAAAGTCACCCTCACCTTCCCTGACGGCGCCCGGCGCGAATACGACAAGAGCATCACCGGGCTCGAGATCGCCAAGGGCATCTCGCCGTCGCTGGCCAAGCGCACGGTCGCGATGGCGCTCGACGGCGTCGTCGCCGACCTCGACGATCCCATCGAAGCCGATGCCAAGATCGAGCTGATCAACCGCGACGATCCGCGCGCGCTCGAGCTGATCCGCCACGACTGCGCGCACGTGCTCGCCGAAGCCGTGCAGACGCTGTGGCCGGGCACCCAGGTCACCATCGGCCCGGTGATCGAGAACGGCTTCTATTACGACTTCTTCCGCAACGAGCCGTTCACGCCGGAAGACTTTGCCGCGATCGAGAAGAAGATGCGCGAGATCATCGCGCGCGACAAACCCTTTACGAAAGAGGTTTGGGATCGCGAAAAGACCAAGCAGGTGTTCCGCGACAAGGGCGAGGCCTTCAAGGTCGAGCTGGTCGACGCCATTCCCGGCAACGAGCCGATCAAGATCTACTACCAGGGCGACTGGTTCGACCTGTGCCGCGGTCCGCACATGACCTCGACCGGCAAGGTCGGCAATGCCTTCAAGCTGATGAAGGTGGCCGGCGCCTATTGGCGCGGCGATTCCAACAATCCGATGCTGACCCGCATCTACGGCACGGCCTTCGCCAAGCAGGAGGATCTCGACGCCTACCTCAAGCAGATCGAGGAGGCCGAAAAGCGCGACCATCGCAAGCTCGGGCGCGAGCTCGACCTCTTCCACTTCCAGGAGGAAGGTCCGGGCGTCGTGTTCTGGCATCCGAAGGGCTGGACCATCTTCCAGCAGCTGATCGCCTATATGCGCCGCCGCCTGACCGGCGACTACAGCGAGGTCAACGCGCCGCAGATCCTCGACAAGGCCTTGTGGGAGACCTCGGGCCATTGGGGCTGGTACCGCGAAAACATGTTCGCGGCGCAGTCTGCGGGCGACGAGGCCGAGGACAAGCGCTGGTTCGCGCTGAAGCCGATGAACTGCCCGGGCCATGTCCAGATCTTCAAGCACGGCCTGAAGAGCTACCGCGACCTGCCCTTGCGGCTCGCCGAGTTCGGCGTGGTGCATCGCTACGAGCCGTCCGGCGCCATGCACGGCCTGATGCGCGTGCGCGGCTTCACCCAGGACGACGCGCACATCTTCTGCACCGAGGACCAGCTCGCCGAGGAATGCCTGAAGATCAACGATCTCATCCTGTCGACCTACGCGGACTTCGGCTTCACCGGCGATCTCACCGTGAAACTGTCGACCCGGCCCGACAAGCGCGTCGGCACGGACGCAATGTGGGATCACGCCGAGCGCGTGATGGCGACGGTGCTGCGCGAGATCCAGACGCAGAACAACCACATCAAGACCGAGATCAACCCGGGCGAAGGCGCCTTCTACGGGCCGAAGTTCGAATATGTGCTGCGCGATGCCATCGGCCGCGACTGGCAGTGCGGCACCACGCAGGTGGACTTCAACCTGCCGGAGCGGTTCGGTGCGTTCTACATCGACCATGACGGCGGCAAGAAGCCGCCGGTGATGGTGCATCGCGCGATCTGCGGCTCGATGGAGCGCTATATCGGCATCCTGATCGAGCACTATGCCGGCAACTTCCCGCTCTGGCTGTCGCCGGTGCAGGCCGTGGTGACGACCATCACCTCGGAAGGCGACGAGTACGCCAAGCAGGTCCTGGAGCAGGCCCGGCGCGCGGGGCTTCGGGTCGAAATCGACCTGCGTAACGAAAAGATCAACTACAAGGTCCGCGAGCACTCGCTGGCCAAGATCCCGGCACTGCTCGTGGTCGGCAAGAAGGAGGCCGAGACGCATTCGGTCTCCGTCCGCCGCCTCGGCAGCGACGGCCAGAAGGTGATGCCGACGGCGGAGGCGATCGCCGCGCTGGTCGAGGAAGCGACCCCGCCGGACGTCGTCCGGGCACGGGGCGCGGCCTGATCCCTGAAATCGATCTAAATTCGCTTCCGGTTGCGGGCGTGCATGCTTATCTCCGCATGGCACGCCCGACGACCAGCTGAAGAGGATATCGCAGTGCCCGACGCCATCGAACTCCTGAAGACCCGCCGGTCGGTCAAGCCGCGCGAGATGACCGGGCCCGGCCCTTCGGCGGCCGAGCTCGAGACGATCCTCACCATCGGCGCGCGCGTGCCCGACCACGGCAAGCTCACGCCCTGGCGCTTCATTATTTTCGAAGGCGATGCGCGCCAGCGCGCCGGCGAGGTGATCGCAAAGGTGTTTGCGCGGAAGAATCCCGGCGCGCCGGCGGCCGATGTCGAGATCGAGCGAAAACGGCTCACCGATGCCCCGCTCGTGATCGGCATCGTCAGCTTCACCAGACCGCATCCGAAGGTACCGGCCTTCGAGCAGGAATTGTCGGCGGGCGCCAGCGCCATGAACCTCGTCACGGCTGCGACCGCGCTCGGCTACGGCGCCTGCTGGCTGACCGGCTGGTTCTCGTTCGACCGCGACGTGCTCGACGGCCTCGGCCTCAAGCCGGACGAAAAGCTCGCCGGCTTCATCCATATCGGCACGCCGACCAGGCCGAGCGAGGACCGTCCGCGACCGTTCCTTTCGGAAATCGTGACGCGATTTTAATCGATGTCGTGTTGACGCCTCCGATGTCTTGCGGCTTTGATCCCGGTGAGGGAGGAAGCCCGGATGAAGCGTCGCGAATTTCTGGTCGGGGCCGCGCTGCTGGCCGGCACCATGGCGCGAGGCCGCGCCGCCGGCATCCCTGCCCCGTCGCCCGAGGGACTCGATCGCATCACGGCGTATTTTGACAACGAGGTGAGCAGCGGCCGGTTGCCGGGCGCGGTCATCCTGGTCCAGCAGCACGGCAAGCCGGTCTACCTCAAGACGTTCGGCGTGCGCGATGTCCGGACCGGCCTCGCCATGACGCCGGACACGATCTTCGCCATCCACTCGATGACCAAGCCGATCACCTGCCTTGGCGCGATGATGCTGATCGACGAGGGCAAGCTTGCGCTCGCCGACCCCGCGTCGAAATACATCCCGCTCTTTGCCGACACCAAGGTGGGCCTCGAGATCACCAAGCCGGACGGCAAGCTGGAGCTCGACCTCGTGCCGCCGGTCCGCCCTGTCAACATCGAGGATCTGCTGCGGCACACCTCGGGCATCAGCTACGACTATATCGGCGGCAAATGGGTCGAGCAGGCCTACAAGGCCGCCAACATCTTCGACGGCCAGTTCAACAACAGGGAATTTGCCGACCGGATCGCGAAGCTGCCGCTGGCGCGGCAGCCGGGAACGCTGTGGCGCTATGGCCATTCCACCGACGTGCTCGGCGCCATCATCGAGGTCATCTCGGGTCAGACCCTGTACGAGTTCCTGAAGCAGCGCATCCTCGACCCACTCGGAATGAGCAGCACCAAGTTTGCGCTGGCGACGGAGGACGAACTCGCGCGGATGGCGCGGCCGCTGCCGAACGATGTCATCCTGCTCGCCGCCGAGCGTGACCGCCTCGATCATCCCGAATGGCAGTCCGGCGGCGGCGGCCTGCTCTCGACCATCACCGACTATCAGCGCTTCTCGCAGATGCTGCTCAACGGCGGTGAGTTCGAGGGCAAGCGCTACCTCAGCCCCGCCGCGTTCAAGGCCATGACGACCGATCACATCGGGCCCGGCTCCGGCGTCGGTCGCGACTATTTCTATTTCCCGGGCGACGGCTTCGGTTATGGCTACGGCCTTGCGGTGCGCACCGATCCCGGCAATGCGAAGCCGCCGCCGCCGGGCTCGATCGGCGAGTTGAAATGGGACAGTGGCAGCGGCACCTATTTCGGCGTCGATCCCAAGCTCGACATGATCTACCTGATGATGCAGCAGACCCAGAACGAGCGCAGCCGCATCACGCCCGCCTTCAGGGAACTGGTCTACGACACCTTTCCGCCGGAGCTACGCCGCCCGTGAGGCGCGCTGGCCGAAATCGGCCAGCAGCTTTGCGATCTCGGCGGCGGGCCGCGCCGCGCTGAACAGAAACCCCTGCACCTCGTTGCAGCCCTCGGCGCGCAGCCAGTCGAGCTGGTCCTCGGTCTCGACGCCTTCCGCGGTCGTGGTGATGTTGAGGCTGCGGCCGAGGCCGGAGATCGCGCGCACGATCGCGACGCAATCGGGCCGCTGCGCCAGGTCCTTGACGAAGGAGCGGTCGATCTTGATCTTGTCGAAGGGGAAGCTGCGGAGATAGCTGAGGCTGGAATAGCCGGTGCCGAAATCGTCCATGGAGATGCCGACGCCGAGCTCGCGCAGCTGATGCAGGATCGCGAGATTGGCATCGGTCTCGGCCAGGAAGATCGACTCGGTGATCTCCAGTTCGAGCCGCTTCGGCGACAGGCCGGACTGGGCCAGCGCCGAGATCACGACCTGGACCAGGTTGCGGCTGCGGAATTGCGCCGGCGACAGATTGACCGCGACCTTGACGTCGACGGGCCATTTCACCGCCTCGGCACAAGCCTCGCGCAGCACCCATTCGCCGAGCTGGGTGATCAGGCCGATGTCCTCGGCGACCGGAATGAACTCCGCCGGCGAGATCATGCCCTTGTCGGGATGACGCCAGCGCAGCAGCGACTCGAAGCCGGAGATGCGATCGGAGGCGATCGACACCAGCGGCTGATAGTGCAGCTCGAACTCGCCATTGGCAAAGGCGCGGCGCAGATCGAGTTCCATGTCGCGGCGCTTCTGCGCCTGGAGATCCATCTCGCGCTCGAAGAAATGGTGCACGCCGCCGCCGTCGGATTTGGCGCGGTACAGCGCCATGTCGGCGTTGCGCATCAACTCCTCCGACGCCACGCCGTCGCCGGGCGACAGCGCGATGCCGATGCTGGCGCCGATCACCATCTCCTGGCCGTCGATCTCGTAGGGTGCCTTCAGCATGTCGATCAGCAGGGTCGCGCAGGCGCTGGCCTCGTTCGGCGAGACGTCGGCCGCCAGGATCACGGCGAACTCGTCGCCGCCGAGACGTGCTGCGAGATTGGCGCCGCGGACCGCGGTGGTCAGGCGCTCGGCGACCTCCTTCAACAGGCGGTCGCCCGCCGGATGACCGAAGGAATCGTTGATGTTCTTGAACAGGTCGAGATCGATGTAGAGCACGCCGACCCGCTTGCCTGCGGCCTGGTCCAGCGCCTGCCTGAGACGCTCCTGGAAATATTCGCGGTTCGGCAGGTCGGTGAGCCCGTCATGGTGCGCCATGTGGGCGATGCGTGCCTCGGCCTTGCGCCGTTCGGTGATGTCGACCACCGCGACCAGATAGCCGTCGCGGTCGTCGAAGGCGACGCGGCGGCCGAAGGTGAGCACCTCGATCTCGCTGCCGTCGGCACGCAGGTGCCGCCAGTTGCGCGAGGAGTGGTAGGTCTCGCCGACGCGATCGAGCGCTTCGGCGTGGCTGTCCCACTCGTCCTCCGGCCAGATCTCGTGCAGCTTCATGCGCAGGAAGACGGCGCGGCTGTAGCCGTAATGCTGGACCGCGGCATCGTTGACGCCGAGGAACTGCTTGGTCTCGGCGTCGAACACCCACATCGGCATCGGGTTGTTGTCGAACAGCAGGCGGAACGAGGCGTCGCGCCGTTTCAACGCGGTGACGTCGGAGATCGTCAGCGAGAGCACGTCGGCGAAGGCGGTGGCGCTGAGCCGGAGATGCCGGCCATCGTGCTCGATCTCGAGCTGTTCGCCGCGGCCGCCGCGGATGGCCTTGAGCAGGAATTCCATGATGTCGGGCGCAGCCAGCAGCGTGTTGCCCTCGCCGATCCGGCGCCACAGCAGGCCGGCGCTTGCGACCTTCAGCAGCGTGGCGGCGCTCTGGTTGTGATGCACGATCTGGAGATCGAACGGCTTGCCGCCGGCATCGCGCAGCGTCGCCAGCGAGATCACCGCGTCGTCGGTCGAGGCGAAAATCGCATCCAGAAGATTGTATTGCGCGCCGCGCTCGTTGACATAGGCGCCGACCAGCGTCGCGCCCCAGCGCGAGGCGGTCGGCAGCGCCAGCACATCGTAGGTCCTGACCATGCCGTCACGCACGCAATGCGCGCTTGCCAGGTGCGGCCGTCCGTTCGCAAGCGCGCTCGCCGCCGCTTCCGACAGCGCCGTGGCGCAATCGGGCGAGAGCTCGGAGATGGGGATGTCCCAGCGCTCCTCGCCGAGCCATTTCTGCACGTAGCGCCCGCTGCGCGACAGTTCGAGGGTGCCGTCGTTCTTGAGCAGCGCGATATGGTCGGCGAGCCGGCCGAGGCTGCCAAGCATCACGTCCTCGTAACGCGGCAGCCGTTCGCCCGGCTTCAACGCGGCGCGCCATTTGCGCTGAAGCACCGGGATGTCGTCAAACATTTCGGCGGCCGGTTTTCCCGGCATCTTCTTCGCGGCACTCATTGCAGTCCCCAACGCACTTTACGAGGGCATCCAATGCAGGTGCACTTAATGGCGTGTAAAGAGCGCGCGGGCGCAGGTTCCATTCGGCGATTATGACAGTTTTAAGTCAGGCGTTGGTTAGTAGCCGTTAGAGACTGTGACGGTTCTGTTCTTGCGGGCTGTGAGGTGACGACAGTGCTGCGCCACTCTTGGTGTCGTCCCGGCGAAGTGGGAGATAGTTGGCGCAAACTGCATCAACGCCGTCATTGCGAGCGCTGGTGGCCACATCGCGCTTCGGCAACGCTGACCGGGGT
>NZ_LBJZ01000004.1:179237-179384 GCF_028128935.1 Bradyrhizobium sp. CCBAU 11361 | reverse complement strand
TGACGATGCTGCCGCCACCGCTCGCCACGCTCACCGACGTGATCGACGGCGACGGGCCATCGACGTCCGTAACTCCGGCCAGCAGGGTCGCCGCGCTGATGGTGTAGACGATGTCCTCGGTGCCGGCCGCCAGCGTCACCGGAGTCG
>NZ_LBJZ01000004.1:160553-178434 GCF_028128935.1 Bradyrhizobium sp. CCBAU 11361 | reverse complement strand
ACATTGGTCGGACTGAAAACCACGACAGCCGCGGTATCCGACGATGACGAGAAAGCAGTTACGCTACCTGCAGCAGTCGTATCGTCCGTGGTCCCATGAGTGCCGGCCGTTTGGTCCCAGGCAACATAACTAAACGTAGCAGTCTCTTGGTGCACTCCGTCAGGCACAAACCGCATAGTGTCAGTATCGGCCAGCAAGAGAGCTGAACTTGCACTGTAGGACCCAAAGTCAGCCCACGTTACCCCATCGTCAGTCGAGAATTGCCATTTCCCGTACGCCTGTGTTGAAGCGGTAATCGCGACTCCCCGCAACGCGTCTACGTCGGGGTCCGAAATGCTGTTGCCGACGAGCGATGCAACTGTCTGGCCCGCATTCGTGGCTGCATTGATCTGCAAAGGTGCGAGCGATGGACCGACCGGGGACAAGACGGGAGCGTCATTAAAACCGCTAATCGTTACCGACAGCGTCTCGCGAACCGTATCAGGTCCCGATCTGCTGTCGAATTCGATGCTTACGACGACTTTATCGCCTGGCTTTAGGTAGGCAAAGTTCGCTCTGTCATATTCAACCGTCCCGGTCGTTTGGTCGACGGTGACACGGCTTTTAAGATTGGCGCCTGAAGGTGGTGCTGGGCCGATGACCGATGAAATTATGGCGCTACCGGCGACGTATGGCTCGGCCACATCATTAAACGCCGGATTCACGGTATCGGGATCAGTGATCGTAACTTGATCGCCGATCTTAAACGTCGCTTTATCGAAGACTGGCGCAACGACAATCGAGGGAGCGGTATTCAGTGCGAAAATAACTTCGGTCTGCTTGATAACTGGTTGAGCATCTAGCGCGTCGGGCGCTGCAGGAGCGTTGTAGTTGATAGGAGACTTCGTTGGTCCATTCGGCTCCACTGGCACCTTATCTTGCTGCGGGGTCGTTTGAGCCGGTGGTGGTGTTGACGATCCACCCCCGGTTGGGCCTGTACTTTGTGGATTTGTGCCCGGCTTGTCGGCAGCAGGCTTGTCGGCGGAAGGCGGGGTATAATTTGGAAAATACGTTTGCAGCGTCTGCTCGATGATTGCCTTTGCTTCGGGGGCGAGCTGAGTCACTTGCGCGAACGAAAGTTGGCCGTTGGCGCTATAACTAACGACTTCGCCGGCCCGATTCACAGTGGCAATCGGGTTCGAAAAGTTCACGTCCGATTTTGCGTAGAGAACGTACGATCCGATAGTTCCGTTTGGCTCTTGCAGTACCTGAAATTTCACCGGAGCAGGACGAGATGTGCCGCCGGGATCCGTAACTGTGACTTCAAATCCGATTTCAACCAACACCGCCGTTCCACGAATGCCCAAAACGGCAGTTGGCGTATCAACCTTCATATCGCCATGCTTGGCAGTCTCGCCGGCTACGAACGTTATTGTTCCTGCAATCAGAGTGAGGAGCGAAGAATTCAACGATCCATTTGGATCGTAAACCATCTCGTTCAGCATCATTCGCGCATTCGACGACAAGCCAAAGACAGTGCCATCTATGAAAGTAATGCCGAGTGAGGAGTCTGAGCCGGCTTGAACAACGTCGCCTTTTTGGACGTTGTCGCCCGAATTCAGAATGATCGAGACGCCGTTGCGGATTGCTGTCGCACTGCCAATCAACTTGGTAACATGGCCAATGACCTTTGCTAGGTCCGCGGCACCCGAAGCCTGGGCATATTGAACATGCCCAGTGAGCGCATTGACGACATCTCCGGACAGGCTGGATCCATCAAGCGACGAGAGCGCTGAGCGTTTCTCGCCCTGAAAATAGCCCTCTAAGACTAATTTCCGATCGTCCTTTGTCAGAACTAAGTCTAACCCAACACGGTTATACTCACCTGCAAAAAGGAGATACGGGTCTGAGACGGTAATGGTGTTCGAGCCGCCCTCATGATGCGCCGTCGCATAATTCTGTAAAATCGAATATGGGACTGCACTGCCAGCCGGCAGGTGATTATCCTCGCTCCCGACAAATTTCAAAACAGCCCCCGAAAAACATTAAAAAAGTATAAATATCAGTCATTAATCCACATGCTGAGGTGATTTTCAACCTAAGCGGCTCGCTAAAGTTAAATGGCAGCCAGGGGATTGGCTGAGGGAGGAAAGGGCGGTGGTTACCGACTTCCGTAGTCCAGCGGGTTCTTGAGAACAGACACTCATGCCTTTAGACAAGGCCACCGAGGCCGGTTGGGCACCGCCGAATGCACGAACGGGTATTGCCGCACGAGGCCCATCGTCGGAATTCTGCAGCCCGACCATCAATTTAGAACAGTTTCCATCGGCGATTCCCCGACTTCGTTGACCAGCCGTTCGATTGGTCCGGCACTGCGCCGCTGGATGCCGGAATTTGAGACTGCGTTGGAGGGCCGCACTAACCAAGGGACGACGTCTCCAGCCCAACCCTCCTTGCTGGCCTGCGACCGCGACTTCGGCTCCCGGCTGTCCCTGCTCAGCGAGGCGCCGTCGGAAGCGATCGTAAATTGATACCATCGTTGGAGGCCAACGATGCCGTTGCGGACGTGTTAGGCGCGCGCGGCGACATCAAGCTTAATTCGTGAGTTCTATTGCGACGACATTCTGCCCCGTTAGGTTCGCCGCACCGGACATTGCACCATCCAGGGCACTCTCATGGCGAAGTCGGCGTGTCATCATACCCGATACGTCGGCTCGTTTTACCGTCGATAGCACGAGCTTCGTTTTGAAGAATGAACTGACAAATGAACCGCTCGACCCTATCGAGATGCGTCGACGGATCACGGCTTTGCGCTCGCAAAACTCGGACGATCTTCTTATCACGTCGCTGCTGAACTCCTCGTGAGATTGCGCTGCTGTCAGAGCCAAGAGACGCGAAACACGAACAACATCTGCGTTCTGAGTTCGCCCTGACGCTTCGAAAGGTTGAAGCAATTGCCTCGCAGACCTCATCCGGGAACGCAGCATCAGGCGCCTTTACGCGGCCTAAATAATATCAACGGATTGGCGTTCTTTCGCCCGCCGACGCTGGCGCCAATACTTGGATGTCGTCGAGGAGGCGTCCTGCGCTTGCGCCTCTCGCGGCGAGGGCGCGGCCACAAGCGACAGAGCCCGCCCATGCGCAACCTGAGTAGGTACGTCGCACCGCTTCGGGCTTGCTGCCGCGCTTGTTGCGCCAATGGCGAGCTAGGATTACTGTGCGTGCGTCTGGAGCGCGACTGCTTCCCTTATAGTAAGGCGCAAAATATCTCCAGAAGCGAATGGGAAGTGTGGCTCGCTAGGGTCCTCCTGAACCTGCTTCAGGGCCTGACGCGAGCCGAAGCCCGAGGCAGTCCGCAGATCTCTGAGCAGCCGGAGCCGAATTTCACGCATATCGTCCAGCGCTCGCCGGTTCTTCAAACGTGTATGAGCGGAAACGATCAATTTAAATGGTCGTCGATGACACCAGTGAGCTCCTCAAATAATCTTGCCGACGAAAAGAGGCGCTGCTGGGCTCGAAATACAGGTCCAGGCAGTGCTTTATTCTCTGAACAAGCACCGGAATCCTAGCCGGTTTCAACTAGGCACTACTCATACCACAGGCTTGTGACAGGGCCCGTCAGCGGCGCTCAAAATGCGGAAGGCAACACTCTCTGTTTTGACAGCCGCTTTGCTGGCAGGCGCGTCGATCAGCTTTGTACGTGCGCAAGATGCTGGCGGGCTGGTGGGCTGGCGCGGGTCCTGGAGCCGGTGGCGCAGCGGGCGGCAACGCAGATCAGCAGGCGCAGAAGGCTAAAGCGCTAGCGGAACAGGGCCGGGGGAATCGTCAGGCGCTTCAGCCGGCAGTCCGCAGAAGGGTGCAAGTCGTCCCGGCAGAAAAGACGATCCAACCGGCCGGTAAAATTGCACCAGTGATCGTGCTTGCGGGAATGCAGCGAAATCAGAGATGCTGTTGACGCCGAGGATCCCAAGCTCCTGACCAGCTGTAAGACGGGCAGTTTAGTACGTTACGTTGCGTGACCGAAAAGTTAACGACAAGAAACGTCTGTCCGCCGATTCCGGGACTGTCAGTCACCTAGACACGCCAGTTACGGTCCTGCCACACGGTCCTTCTGCTCCCTCGTTGAGGATTCTACTGTTCAATTCGATCGCTGCGGCTTGCGCAGCGGCGATATCGGGAAGCTCCAGCCCTACATCATCAAAGGCCGAAATGCCGTCGTGAACGTGGAAGAAGAAGCGGGTCATCCGCGCGGCCCGCAAAGAAACGGCAGCGAGAGCGCGCACTCTCTGCCCGCCAATGTACTTAACGAGGTAAAATATACCGGCGGTGCAAAGGCGGAGAGGACGCTCTTTTGAGGGAGATGGAATGCCTCTCCGGTCGCGATACAGTCAGCGGGGGCTGAGCCGATGTCCGGGCTCCGGCGTCTGCAGCAGCCGGGCTCCCTCATTTCTTCGCTTTCGGGCCACTCTTGTGCACATCCTCGGCGATTTCATCCTAACGGCCTTCTGGTGCTTGGCACTAAACCCGCCGCCGAGCGCCGCAGCGACCTGTCCAGCCTACACTGCTCTGCCCGCGCGAGGGTCTTGCCTGTTCCTCGGCCATGGTGCTCTCGCCCCCTTGGGGCGCATTCGGCGGCTAGCCACGTCATCAAAGTAGAAATATTGTCCGGGATGCGCAGCTCGTAACTGCCACAGTCGGGCACTATCGCCTGAATAGATCGGGGTCGATCTCAATCTAGGATTTGAAAGGAATTGAAAACCAAGAGGAGGCAAAAATGCGCGTCGTTTCCGTCTCATTCTTCGCATTGGCTTCGCTAGTCCAGGCTCATGCACAAGGGATAGTCCAAGACACGGTTGGGACGGGCAGAAAGCCAGAACCTAGTCTCAGCGATGCCTGCCACTACACGATAGGTGGGTATTCACACGAGGTTCCGGCGGGCCGGAACCTCTGTTGGCGGGTACCGTATCCGTACTTGTCCGAGTACGGGCTATTGCACTGTGACCCGAAAAACAACTTCCAGGAGATAGCTATGGTGAGGCGCGGCGATCCTCGCTGCGACCGATACGAAATCCGTCAATAGGGGCTGCGCATCGGTGTCGGCCATCCCCCTGACCGTTCACGCGAAGGGCCTTCCGAGCGCGTCACCCAAAGCCACTGCGATTTGGACAATCAGCGTTACGCCTGACGCTTGCGTGAGAGCTGTAGTTGCTGATCAAGCTTAGAACGCTCGCTGTTCAAAGCTATCTCTTGCTCACGCACATCGTGGCCATCATGCTCAAGAACTTCGATCAGAACCTGTTGACCTTCGATGTAGCGCTGGCGCTCTGCGATTCCGCGCCTCAATTGATCTAGCTCCGAATTAATTACCGCGGTCAAACGCAATCTCCTTTCCGGCGTTGTCGCCAGCGAAAGCCGAAAGCCTACTGCGAAATGCCTGCGAAAACGTTGCGAGAAATGCCGGCCGGAACGGGCGCAGCCCGTGTCTGACAAATGCCAGCTGAGACGAGGCTCGGTCAGCCATTGGGCCACTGCGTGAAGGTTTCGCCGCTCTTTCGGCTGATCCGCCCTCGCTGCTTGTGAAAGCGTTGAATACGGCCGTATATCGCCTGGCGGGATCGCCCCAGCCGTTCGGCGATTTCGTCAGCTTCGACGCCTTCGTTGAGAAGTGAGCACAGCGTAGCTTCTTCGTCCGGCAACCAAGGCCGTGCCGTTGCGCGATTGTTGGGCATCGATAATCACATCGGAAGTGCAACCCGAAAACAGTAGCGCCGGATCGTAAATGAACGTCTAAATACAAACGCTCGGCAGGGCTCCGGTATCGACGATCAAGGGTCTCGACGAGACGACCAATGCTTGCGCAAACCGCAGGGTCGCTATTGTTTGGCGGACTCATCGGCAGACGCCGCCGGCGCTGTGGGTTCGGCGGCGGGTGTGCTGCCCTCTGACGACCGAACAATGTGATCTCGGTCCGCTAGTGCAAGTCCATGAATGCTGCGTATGAGGGCTTTCGAGAATTATCGAATCTCAGGAGTCCATAGTAGCAATCGGGATCAGTCTTGCCCTTCGGGCACCAATCTCTGAAATTGTACCAGAAAATTGGCCCGAGATTTGGCTTTTGCGACGCGAGTTCGAAAGCCGATCTGAGAAGTTGGACCTGAGCCGTCTCGGAAATAACTGTATTTGCTTCTCCGTCCGTCGGAGCGCCGTATTCGGTCACCCAGATGACCTTTTCCTGATCGTGGTACCTGGCCATGATCCCTCGCAAGCCATCCGAGCTTTCCATTTGCTGCCAAGAATTTCCGTCTATCCGATCCGGAGGACTCGGCGACGTGTATGGATGATTGCCGACCGCATCGAAGAATTGTCGCGCCCCGTTCTTGTATAACGTATCCAGGAATTCTGCAGCGCGCATGGTGGTACCGGTGTTATTTGGCTGCGCTAGGCCGCCTGATATGACGGTGGCACCGCTGTCGACGTTCTTGATGGCTTCGTAGGCAGCCTTTAGCAGCGCAGCATACTGTGGGGGTGACGGGGCCGGCGCCCAGCTGCCACCAAGATTCGGCTCATTCCATATCTCCCAATGGCGAATACCTGCAGATGCGTACCTTGTCGCCAAGTATGCCGCGAACCGGCCGAACGCACTTGGGTCGGCCGGAGGATAAGCCGGCGGCTTGTGTCCGCCGTTCGCCCATGCGGGACAGAAATAGATCAGGCCCAGGACGGAAATATTGAACTCGCGGGCTAGAGCGACGATCCGGTCATGCTGCTGGATATTGTACGTATCCTGATTGTCCGGCTGGATGCGATTCCAGTCAAACTCCACTCTCAGCCATTTGACGCCAACATCCCTGAACTCTGCAAACCGGGATCGGAGCTCCCACGGCGGCATGAAGAGAAGATCGCCGGCGTTCATACCCTTCTGCAGGGGACCGCATCGGCAAACAGATGGGAAGCCAAGTACCAGCAACAAAACAATGAACCCCGTCACTCGCTTCGCCAATCGCTGGACTTGCCTGCCGTCGCCGCTATTCATCGTCGCTTCCATCGAGCATCCCGTTGTTCTATGTGTATCATATACTCGATCGATCGAATTTTTCCGAACTCGATTGAGCGACGAACACTGGTGTGGACGAATGCGCGTAGTTCATATTATGGCCGATGGAAATCCCGGAGGAGGTCCAGTCGTCGTAGAAACATTATGCACCGGGATGGCAGCAAGGGGCGTTGAAACCGCCGTCATAACGCAGACCGGAAGTTACTTTTTCGACCTCGCAAATGCAAAGGGGTGGACGACGTTTGGCCTCGATTTCAGCCGCCGGAAAAACGTCATCAGGATATCGCGGGAGATATCGGAGTTGCTCGAGCGCCAAGCGCCGGAGGTCGTTCACGCCCATGGCGCAAGGTCGGCACTGCCCGTATCTATTCTGCCTCGGAGCAAGCGTCCAGCCCTCGTCTACACGATTCATGGCTTCCACTATGACCGAAAAGGTACCGGCAGCCGACAGTTCTTCAAGCTGATGGAGAAGCTGTGCATCGGCCGCGCGGACCGGATTATCCTTGTCGGCAAGGCGGATGAGGCTTTTGCTCATAAGGAAGGACTGATCGACGATCCCCAGCGGTGGAGCCAGGTCTATAACGGCGTTGAACTGCCGGCGGGATGCACTATCGCCCCGCAACCCGAATTCGACATCGTCTTTGTGGGACGCCTGCATCCCCAGAAGAATCCGCTCGCACTGCCAACGATTCTGGCGGCAATGAAGAGGCCACACGTGACGATGCTAATCGTCGGCGGCGGTGAGCTAGAGGCATCCGTGCGCGAAAGTTGTAAGAGACTTGGGGTCGAGTCCCAGGTTACCATGGCCGGTACGAGGTCTCGAACTGATGCGCTCGAGTTGATGTCCAGGGCGCGTATCTTTGTACTGCCCTCGCTCTGGGAGGGCGTTCCGGTTTCGGTGGTCGAGGCGATGAAAATGGGGGTGCCGGTCGTCGCATCAAGGATTGCCGGCAACCAGGAACTTATACACCACGGCGAGACCGGACTGCTCGCCGACCCACAGCTCCCCGCAGAATTTGCAGAACATATCTCGTCGCTCCTTGACTCCCCTCAACTGGCGCAATCGCTCGCCGCGAGGGCAGCGTCGTTTGCGTCAACGGCTTTCACGATCGAAAGCCAGGTGACGGCGCATCTACGCATCTACGAGAACGCCATTTCGCAAAGTCGCCTCCGTCGCCCGCGCTGAAGACGGCAATCGGCATTCAGCGATTGCGCAACTGTTCAACGAGACTGGGCGCGAAATCGGGGTTTCTCCAAAGATCCGCCAGCGCCGTGGTGATGTTCTGCCTTGGGGACCAGCCGAAATCGGCTTGAATCCTAGCGATGCTCGCTTGCAGAAATGGCCGGTCGACCGCCCGGGCGCGCGATGCATCATGCTCAACTTCAATTGGAAGCGCCGTGAGCGACCGAAGTTCATCCAGGATCATCGACACCGAATATTGCTTGCCGGTGCCCAAATTGACCAGTTTCGTTTCTCCAGCGGGAATGTCGCCATATAGCGCAACCCGTCGGAACCCCTCCGCCGCGTCCTCGACGTGGATGTAGTCGCGCTGGGGCCAGACATTCCCGAGCCTGATCCTGGTCTTCCCCGCCTTTAGCTGGTGGACGATTTCGGGCAGGATATGCGGGCTGGTTTCCCCCGGCCCAACCACGTTGAAAAGCCTGACAATTGCTCCTTGGAGCCCTCTCTGTTTGGCGAAGTATCGCACATAATGCTCGGCGTGCAATTTCGTCATGCCGTAAACGTCGGCTGGCTCCACTGCCGAGATCGCCTCATCGTGAGGCGCACTGTCTGGTTGATAGACCGCACCGCTGCTGGCGAAAACAAAACGCGCGCCGGCCGGACATGCGCGCACAAGATTCATCGTGCCGAGGACGTTGACTTCCTCGGCATGCACGGGGTCGCGTTCACACTCTGGGATGAAGTGAATTGCGGCGAGATTGATGATGACTTCGGGGCGAAATCGCTCCATGACATCCGAGACCGAGCGCCAATCCCGAATATCGACCTTCTCCAGCACAATATTGGTACTTTCACTCTCGCCGAAGCGATTCCCGAACTTCAGCGCGTCTACGACACAAACGAGGTGCCGATCCAGCAACTGTTTAACCAGTTGGCGCCCTACGAAGCCAGCACCGCCCGCAACCACAATTCTCCGCTTCATACGGCACTGGCTTCCCTGAAACGGCCGGAAATGGATAGAGGTCGATCGTCGGGGGCCGGAGCAACCAATTGCTCAAACTTATCCACTATCAAAGTCCAGGCGAGCCCCTTTGCCGCCGAACGGCCTGTCCCCGAGTAGTGGTCCCAGCGTGCGATCACGTCACCCACGCCTTGGGCAAGATGGTCCGGAGCCGGAAGTGTCACCACTCCGCAATCATAAAGGCGCACGACTTCCTTTGTGCCGTTCATTTCATAGTCGCATGTAACGACTGGAAGACCGCTAGCCATCGCCTCGGCGACAATTCTCGGAAAGCCTTCCCGCAGGCTCGAGATAACAAGAGCTTCGGATTTGGAAAAGAGTTCGATCTTCTCGCGATCCGAGACCAAGCCAGGCAGGACAATGTCGGACGCGTATCGGGAAATTTTCGCCCGTTCTCTGATGTCGCCAAAAGCGGGCCCATCGCCTGCCAGAGTGAGCGAACCGATGTAGCCCCGATCCTTCAGCAACTCAAAGGCGTCGATCAGCAATGGAACGTTCTTGTGGGACGCCATCCGGCCGAGATAGCAGATCCCCGAACGCTGACTTCGAGGAAGCGAGCGATAAAGCTCGATATCAATTCCACTGGGGAGCGTATGCACCGGACCAACGCTGAATTGCTGGATCGCCTGGCCGACAGCGTCGCTCACCGCCACGTTTCTGGCCACGAACCGCGGCAGGAGGGCTTGAATGGTTCGGTAGAAGAGCCCGGTACGAATTTCGCACCAATGCATCACGGCCTTGGCGCGCTGCGATTTCGGAATCGTGACCGCATGCAAGAGCGGCCACTGATTCAACAACAGCACATCGTAGTTCGATTCCCTGGCGACTCGCCGAATGTGCAGTGCATATTTGATGATTGTCGGCCAAGCCCGCTTCATCATCTTGAAGCGCGGCGATTTGTAAAATACATCTATCGGGTGCCGAAAAATCGTTATCCCGTCCATGTTCTCAACCGTCGCCAAATTGGACGCATGCCCGATGCAATGAACATCGATCGTGTGTCCGTTCTTGACGAGTTGTCGGGAAAGCCCTTCAAAGAATAATTCCTGTCCACCCACGCTGGGAGCGAATAATTCAATAAATACTCCAATGCGCAAGCTGTACCGCCTTTCAATACTCGATAACCAAAAAAACTAGTTCCAATCCCGAAACAACGCCACTGGCTGCTCAATAGTAGCCAAAGATAGGACACCATCGTCCAACTTATGATTGTTTTTTTCTATCATAAAATGGAGAGTCAGTGAACACTGAAAATGTAGGCAATTTCACACTCTGCTACGAGGGAGCGGCTGGGCCGCGCAGGGATGTACGGATTAGCCCGATCTTTGGCGCAATTCCAAAAGGGAGTACGAGGTTCTTAATCGGTAAACGAGGCCCCTCCCTGGACACGGCGCCCCCCAATCCGCCCTCTCTGGTGCGCGCAGATATAGGCAAACACGAATGTCACGACTGAGGTCGGATCGAAGAAGCGGATCTCTGCCACGTTGAGAATCAGAAAGAAAATCAAAAACCACTCCGAGAAATTTTCGGGGCGATCGATGTAAGGCCGCTTGACGCCAGATGATGTTTGCGCCCTGAGAAGGGGCTTAAACACCGTAATGATGGTGGCCGAGAGCCCCACCATCCCGAGGTCAAGTAGACACTGCAAGTAGCCGTTATGGGCGCTCAATTCAAACTGTAGGGTCTTGTCCCAGAACAGTGATCCGGGGGAATTTGGCCCCAGCCAGAATATGCCATAACCATATCCCAGCAGCGGCTTCTCCGTCGCCATCTCAAGCGCAAACTGCCAGATGTTCGTTCGCCCGGACAGGGTCACGTCCCTACCGACGATAGACGTGAAGGCATCGGGCGCCGCGACCAGAAACAGCACGCCGCCGACGCAGATCACCACGGTGAGCACGACCAATTCCCGCGGCCGCAATCCCAATCGGGATCTCGCGTAGGCCCAAGCGGTCACGAATCCAATGGCGATCAGCGGCGTTGCGGAGCTCGCCAGAAGCAACGACAGAACACATGCCCCCGCACCACCAAGCTGAATAAGCCGGCGACGACCCGTTTCCCTGACGGCGAGCGAAAGAAATGCGAGATAGCCAATGCCGGCAAATTGACCCAGGATATTCTTGTGATTGAAGAGCCCGCGAAGTTGACCGTTTGTGTCCAGAGCCTTATCCGGGGCGATGAGCAGCCACATGAACGAACCCGCCAGGGCAACGATCACTGCGATCTGCACTAGCTTGGCAAAACGGTGCGAACTCAGCCGGCTGGCCACATACGTTCCCACCGAGAACGTCCCGAACAATCCAAGCGCCTTTCTGAGGGTCGCCATGGTATCTGACGACCAGGCAGCGGACAGGAAGCAGATTGCGATCACAATTGCGGCCGGCCATCCCAACCGTCGCAGATTCTCCTTCAGCCTCGCGCGTGCCAGCAGATAGACCGAACCAAGAAAGAACGGGGCAAGCAGCGCCTGCCGTATGACATCGCCAGCCTTGTCAATGTTTACAACATCGAGATAGCCGGGCTCGTACTCAGCCTGAAGACCGGTCACGCCGGGCACGATATCCGCAGCGATTAGGAGATAGCAAACCAAGGTTGAAGCAAACAGCACCTCGCTCAGCCGAGCGTTCGCCATGAGTGAGTGCGGTCTCGTCGTCTCGAACTCAACCATCGACGGCAAGCTCGCCGTGCGCCATGCCAGGCCGGGTTCGCCCCCGCAACAAAGCATGCGCAAACTCGTTGGGGTCACTGGTCACGATCGCATCGGCGAGCAGCTTGTTCGGCAGTCCACGCACACCGACGGGAGTGCTGACAATCCTCTTTCCGAACGATAACGCCTCCAGCACCTTGATGCTGACGCCGGTGCCGGCGCGAAGCGGCACCGCGGCAACACGAATGGCGCTGTAGAATTTCGATACGTTGTCCAGGCGGTTCCATACAGTGATATTGGCGACCCCCTCGATGAGCGGCCCTACCTTGCTCGAGATGCCCCCGGCAACCAGCATGCGAAACTCCGGCGCCGCCTTCCGGATGATCGGCAGTATCACGTCCCGCAAGTACAAGACTGCGTCGAGATTCATCACGTCATTCGAGCCAATGAAGCCAGCATCGAACGCTTGAGCCGCTGTCTCGTGGGCTTGTTGAACGGGGGCGACGTAGGAAAATGGCTTGTGAGAGAGCTTCGCCGTCGATTGATTTATGGCTGAGTAGTTAGCGAATTCATCGGCAGACTCCACGCGCACCAAATGGCAAGCGTCGAATATTTCCGCTTCAGCCTGCCGCGAACGTGCAACGTCAATTCGCTCGAAAAAATGCCTTATCCAGGCATTTGCATGATCGCGCAGGATCTCTGGCAAATTCAGCACATCAAACAATCTCTGATATGTCGCGCGGTAGGCGATCGCTCGGTTGACAAAATCATCGTGAGCACTCATCACCACTAGCGGTTTTCGGCTATTGGACAATTGAGGTAGGACCCGACCGAGCAATTGAACCGATTGCGGCTTGGCGAGATAAATCACGTCGACCTGCCACTCGTTCAACCTCCCGGCGATCCATCGCGAGTTTCTGACGGTGTTGGTAAACAGAAATGGGTGGGACGACAGGACATTGCCGGTCAGCGCCCGCTGCACCTCTCTCCAGACTTGACCGATCGCACCAAGCAGATGCCCCCCGCGATTCCAGCCAGGCAACAGGAGAAAGTCCGAAAATTGCTCCTGATAGGCCGAGTTCACTTCGCTCGATCCCGCCAACTGCGGGTCCCGGAAGAACGAAACGCAATAGACCTTCCAGCCTCGCTTTTTGTAGGTCTCGACTATGGTGTAATACAGCCAACCCGACGCATTCTTGGACGGTAAGGGAAGGAAGAGTTCGTCAGTCACGAAGAGTATCGAGCGCCTCGTCATTGATTAACCTCTGATCGCAATACGCTGGGCATTCGCCCCGTAGATTGATAACGGATGCGTGCCGGCGACAAGCGGTGGCACGAACAGGACAGGTGGGATGATCCGCAACGCATTCATCAAGCGGGCGATAGGCGCGCTAACGCTGTTGTATTCCGGGACATTCCTTGCAGCCTTATTCAACTTTATTGCGCAACTGACATTGGCTCGATCTATGGATCTGGAGGCACTTGGTACGATTGCCGCCCTGTCGTCTATCATAAACCTTTTAGCATTGATCGGCATGGGAGGAATGAACTGGTTTCTACTCCAAGTGGTTGGGAGAGAGAGCGAAGAAGCTGTTCGCTGGTACTTTCCCGCCGCGCAACTCGTGGCACTTCTCACCGGCCTTGGCATCGTCTGCCTCGTGGCGTATGCGCTGACAATCGCAAAATTTCCTGCTTCCGAACGATTGCTGTTATTGGCGGCCTCCGTTCCGATCCTGTTGGGACAATTGGCTGTAGAACTGTCGTCGGTCCGCTATCAGATCGAGCGGAGCGCCGGTCAGGTCGCCTTTTGGCAGATCGTCACCCAGCTTGGGCGCGCGGTGGTTGCCCTCTGCCTCAAAGCATTCACCATTTCAAGCCTGCGGGCAGTGCTCGTGGGATTTGGAATGATGGGAGCGATCGCCGTCATTTGGAGCCTGTTTGCTGTTCCGGCGCGATCATGGGGGCGACTTCTGAAGAGCTATCGGCACGCCCACCCCTCGGTGCTGGAGACAGCCCGCTCGGCTGGCCCCTTTCTGTTGTTCGGCGCGATCTATCTCATATTCTTCCAGGGGCCGATTGTGGTTCTGGAGTACATCCGGGGCGGGACCGAGACTGCTCAATACAACATCGCATTTCTCATTGTCTCTGCGGCGATGATGTTTCCCTCCGTCTTCTACTCCAAGTTTATCGCTGAAAGGATCTTCCACTGGGGCCATCATGACCGCGCAAAATTCGCGGCCGCATTCTATGTGTCAGCCGCGCTTATGGCCTCGGTTGGCATCCTCGCAATGGCCATCCTCGTGGCCACCGCTAGCAGGCTGATTCCCTGGATGTTCGGATCGAGATACGTTCCGTCTGTCGACCTTCTGCTGGTAATGAGCATTGGAATTCCGACAAGGTTCCTGCAAAGCGCTTACAGCTCGCTGCTCGTGACCGGACCGCAGACGATACCGCGAGTCATATACCTTGGTCTCGCAGCCTTTACGGCGATCGCCGCGTCCTGCATTTTCGTTCCAGCCCTTGGCGCACTGGGCGCCGCCTATGCGACCGTCCTGGCCGAGTTCGTGCTCTTCCTCCTGTCCTGGCGGGGGTTATCGATCTATGTCCCCGAGATCAGACCCATGGGCTGGCTCAGTCCGCAAACCATTAGGCAATCCATCGCGGTTCTGGGCGACTACTGAATTGATCTAACCAGACAAAGCGAAACTCCTCGAACCGTTTGTCGTGGGAGATGTTCTCCGCCTAGCTCGGAAAGAACATATAGAAACGGACCGTACGCAGGAAGCTTGCAGCGACGTATGTCGGCGGATTTCGATGAGCTGAGATCAGCTGCAACGCGCAAGCCACTCCAACCGCAGTCAGGGCGGACAAAAAAGAACCAATTGCCAGAAACAGCCATATGCTGCGCCCTGCGGTTTCAAATGGGACGGACGCAGACTGCGCGATCTTGATGGCCGAAAGATTGTTCTCCGTCATTGCCGCTGCGATCCGCTTTTCACCCGCGCGCGAGGTGATTTCCGAAAGCTCTTGCTCTGCCGAGCTGAGCTGCCTCTTGAGGCGATTGGTTTCGGCCTCAAGGCTGGCTAGCGTGACAAGTTCCTTTGCCACGTTGCCCAATTCGGCCGTGTGAGCCGACTCTGCGGCGCGCAGCCCTGCGATCGTCATCTTCAGGGTCAGAAACTGCTGCGTGGATTCTTGATAGAGCTTCACAAGCAGCAACGGAGGATCGTCCCCAAATAGATTTCTATTGTAGGGTAAGGGAACTGCCGCTTCTGGCGCCGGCTTTGATGGATCGCGAGCCTGCGAAGCGCGAGCGGCGTTTGGCCTCAATTGGCCGATCTGCTCCTCGACAACCCTCAGCTCCTCCTGCCGCTGCGCCAGTTCGGTTCGCACCGTTGCCACCGACTTGGCGAGGTCACTCTGGCGGGTAAGCAAGAGTTTCTTCTGCTCATCGATTGCGTAAGTGCGATTTGCGGTCATAAAGGCCCCCAAGACCCCGGCCGCTGTGGCTACCTTGCGCTGAAGTTGCTCCACCTCTCCATGGAGGAAATCAGCCGCTCCAGCCTGGGTGTAGAGAGCCCTGTATTTGCCCAGATAGCTCTCTGTGAGCGCATTCACAAAAGATGCGGCGAGGCGTGGATCCTCATGCCGAAAAGAAACCCGGATCATGCTGGTCCGCGGTTCGAGCTGCACCTTCAACGCACGAGCCGCCGACTTGTATGCGCGGTCCTCGTTTTTCATCTTCTTCTGGGCCACGCTCAGATAAGTTAGCAGCTGCGAGAATTCACCGTCTGGGCTCTTCGGGTACAACTTGCCGTCGCCGACATGCTGGATGGCCGACCTGATGACAAATTCGCTGTTTAGCAACTCAATTTGCGAGTTCACGAAGACCGAATCAAAGCTCTGATTGGCTTCGCTTTGCTTGCCGTTGTCGATGAGCAGGGACGCCGTCGCCTCGTATTTGGTATCGAGCAAGGCATGCAGCAATACCGCAGAGAGAATGCCTAAAACGAAAACTGTCGCGGAGATTAACCAATATCGACGAAGCGCACGAAGGACGAATAGCTCCAGGCTATCGGATTGCTCGATGTCCTTTTCGGCCGCCCGGCGGTCCTCAACTTGTGGTCGAAGAATTACCCGATAATCCTGTCGTGGTTCGAGACTGGTCATGGCAACCCCTATCCGCCGGTCCCAAGGATAGGGCCATGGACCGGTCGGAACAATGTCGATTGATGCTCAAATTGCAGCAGAACGAAGCGAGTTTTGGTCATCGCCACTTCGTTTGATAATTTACTGATTTTGTTTACTAAATTCAAATCGAAAAAGGCCCCGGCACAACTTAAAGATCGCAAATCAGCCAATTCTGGGCGACTTTGCTCATCGATGCCTACTTCCCGGGCGGCGATGATATTTCTGCTTCGACACACATTTAGCCTGGAAACCGGCCGCTGTTGCGGGAATGGCTACCAAAGCCGAACCCCCTGCGATCCACTCAAAAGACATACACATCTTCGTTAGGCTAATCATCTGGCCCTGCTTGAGACTGACCGTTATGCTTAACTCGTCAAATGTCGAAGGTACGTTACGTAATGCCGGATCGTCACATCGCACTAGCGGTCGTGCTTGACACTACCGGCCGTTACCTGTTCCAGCGCCGCGACAACATCCAAGGCATCGTTTATCCTGGAAGACTTTCTTTGTTCGGGGGCCACCGAGAGGCGGGTGAGACCTATTTGGCATGTATTGCTCGCGAACTGCAGGAAGAGATCAGCTACCCGGTTGCACCCGAACGGTTCGAATTTCTGACAACCCTCGACGACTGCGGCGAAGTTGTTGACGGCGACGTCGTACGCGGCCACGTATTCCTGGTAAACGGGATCCCGTCAGACAAAATCGTCGTAACAGAAGGTTCGCTCACGATCGTCGATCCCGATGCCCTGATGCGCTCCCTCCCCCATTTCGCCCGGGACTTGACACCAGCATCGGGCTTCGGACTTAGGGCGTTTCTTGAACGATCTGGATGCACCGAAGCGGATTGAGCGCCCTGCCAGGCTCGCCGTTGAAGCTCGACGAACGCGAACTGCTTCGCTTCATCATAGAGTACCTCAACGGCCAGCGAAGAGGCTTCTAATCAATTGTTAACCATATCGCGTGAAATTTATGGGCGCGGGTCTCGTGATGCGCACCGCGCAGGTTTCGGTACGCGATCATGGCCATTCGCACATTGCTTCTCCTGCTCTTGTCCGTCGCACTTGGGAGCTACGCTTCGCAGCCTACTTGGACATCGGTTCAGGGTTCGGCCAAGCCGGCCACCGGCGCCTCGCCGTTGCGCTATCGATACGCGTGGGACGGTCTGGGGCAAAATCCTAACCGGTCTCGATCGCACCGAGTTTCGAGACAGTCGAGGATGCTGGAGCAGGATTCCAACCTGCGACGAGAAGCGGTCCTAGCTGAGTTGCGCCCCTATTCAGCTGCGTGGTGGGTGGTCCACGACGAAATCGAGGCTGATCGGGAGGCAAAGATCGCCAGAAAACTGGTCATCTGCCGGGGATGTAACTCCGAAAGCCAGGTCGGCATGACCGCATCAATAGGTGGGCGCTAGCACCATAGCGTCTGCAGATCAATTCGATGCCCGCTCTTCCCTTCACTAGATGGTCGCAGCGAGGCCAAAACGCGGGAGAAATTTGTTCGGCGAAGAGGCGTAGAGATCGATCATTCCAGCTTCTCTAGGCATGTAACAGATATCCCTCCGCCGAGAATGCATGAAGCGCAACAAAATGTGTATTCTCGGCGGCAAGATGTGTACTGGCATCGAAGTCGAGTCCAGCCAGGTGTAGCGCATCAGTAGAAGCGTGGTATCCATACGAGCTGTTGGATCCAATTTCCGGGTGACTGGCGGGCGTCCCCGAATGGCCGAACACGAACCCGTCGCCGGCGCTTCCAATCCGGACAATCACTGGATTGGCAGTCGTTTGTGGCGTCGAGAGATGTGCAAAA
>NZ_LBJZ01000004.1:160015-160409 GCF_028128935.1 Bradyrhizobium sp. CCBAU 11361 | reverse complement strand
TTAAACCCGTCAACTGGCGGATCGATGACGAGGGTGCCGCCGTTTCCATCGCTTGAGAGATTGAACGTTGAATGGGTGTAGTCGCCGGCCAGCGTGATCTGCGCGATGTGGTTTTGTGCGTCCGAGACGGTGAGTACCCCGCCCGTTGTGCCGCCAGAGTATGAGGCCTTGGTTGCCGATCCGAACGAAATATCTTTGAGATCGAGAATATCCGAGCTGGATGGATCTCCGTTGCCTGACAGTCCGTAGATCTTTCCGGTGAACTGTGAGGCATGATCCAACGTCAGGGTACCGGTCGTGCCGGCGAAGGTGATCGCGCCCGAAACGGCGCCGGTCAATTCGAGCGTCGCGCCCGCCTCGATCGTCGCCGACTGGCTCATGCTGCTCAAGCCAA
>NZ_LBJZ01000004.1:159550-159647 GCF_028128935.1 Bradyrhizobium sp. CCBAU 11361 | reverse complement strand
CGCCGAGCCGTTGGTCTCGATCAGCGTCGTGGAGGCTGGCGTCGCCGCGGCTGGTGCCACGCCGATCACCCCATCGCCGTTCAGATCCTGCAGGAAA
>NZ_LBJZ01000004.1:158640-159229 GCF_028128935.1 Bradyrhizobium sp. CCBAU 11361 | reverse complement strand
TACCCGGTCGCGGTCTTTTCGGCCCCGAGCGGGGTGACGCGGCCCGTTGGGTCCACCACTTGGGCCACGCCGGCAAATTTCAGCTCGGCGTTGTAGCCTGTGCTCGCGTTGCCGACATAGAAATTGTTGCCGATCTCGATCAGGCTCGCCGATCCGATCGACTCGATCACCGTTCCGACGATCGGATCGAGCACGGCCGACAGACTGCTCACGTTTCCGGCCGCATCGGTTGCGGTCGCTGTGAATGCATGCGCCCCGTCGGCAAGCGATCCGGTCGTGACGCTCCACGTGCCGTTCGAGGCCGTCACAGAGCTGCCAAGCAGCGTCCGCCCCTCGTACAGTGTAATCGTGCTGCCAGCCTCCGCCGTTCCCGAAACCACCACCTTGTTGGACGCAGCGAGCGTATCCGAGACGAGAACCGGCGCGTTCGGCGCGACCGTATCAATTGTGACGTTCAAGGCGCCAGACGTCACGCTCACATTGCCGGCCGCGTCCACCGCCTGGCCGGTAAAGGCATGGGTGCCATCGACCAGCGTGCCGGTAGCAAACGACCAGTTGCCACTGGCATCGACCGTGGCGGTGCCCACCT